>NZ_JAGGQY010000065.1:0-30272 GCF_018613105.1 Bacillus sp. ISL-77 | reverse complement strand
CATCTGATCGTTCATGAATCCAGGTGCTTCGAATAGCAGGAAGACCTTTTGAAATATCAACAGAATAATTTAGATCCGTATAAGGACCGCTTGTATCATACACGCGTACTGGAAGGTTTTCCTCTTCACCAAAGTTACCTGTTGTCGGGCTTAACTCAATTTCACGCATTGGTACTTTAATGTCGGATCTCGAACCTGTTACATATACTTTTTTACTTCCTGGAAAACTAGACATGATGGAAATATTTTGTTCATTTAATGAAGTCGTTGACATAATAAATCTCTCCTTTTTTTGAATATAAAGGACGAGATATAGAACATAACAAGTGGAAAAGCGTATAAAAGTACATCAAAAAGCCGGGACCATAAATGGTGGACCCGGCTAATATGTATGCAGAAGTATAGGTGCAGTAAAGATTGTCTATTCTAACTTCCCCACGCTGGTATGATCCAGATCAGGTCCCAAGAGTCAAGAAACTTCATCGTGTTTCTTTCTCAGCCCAACTTATTGGGCTCCCCTAGTTATTTATATTCAATTAAGTTATATTATATATGAGTATCGGTTAAAATGAAATACATAATATTATTTAAAGTGATATAGTCGTTTTAGATAGTATGTCTAGGATAGAGAGAAAGGTTAGATATCTTCTTGCTTGGGTTTTAAGAAGTATAATTCTTTTTTGTACTCTAAAAAAAGAAGGCTTACTTGTGACCTGACGCTCCATAATCTTTGATTGTTATTTTTACGTTGTAGTAAATTGGAACCTCACTGTATGTTTGATCCCAATCTTTTTTGACTTTTCCCCATACTTTCGGATGCTCAATTCTTAAACGGTTTCCAAAGCCGGCAACGTCTACTCGATATTCCTTTTGCGTTTTTTTAATTGAATGAACAACCAATCGTTTTACTTCTTTTTCGGTGGATTCTTCTGCCCTTTTTAATGTATTTTGAACAAGTTCTACCAGCGGGTGATATATAGATCAACACCGATGAAAAAGAAATAACGGTACAAGGAACTCCATATAACTGTTAACTGACAAGTATGTAGCACCCTCCCTGTGGAGTTCTTACTTCTTCAATTTCAATAGTTCATTAACTGTAATGAATTTATATCCCTCGTTTGATAATGATTGCAATATTCCTTTAATAGTATTTAGTTCATCACCAGTACCATCATACATGGGGTGAATCAAGATAATAGAACCAGGTTTTACATTCTTTTTCACATAACTCACTTTGTCAGTGGCCGAAGTGTAGTAAGTATCTGGTTCAAGACTCCAAGTGATCGTATCTCTATTATTCTTATATAAATAGTAAGGCAAGCCTACGAGTTTTTTTCCATTCGGAGGTCGGAAATCAATTTTACCTTTATAACCGGATTCTCGAATTAGTTTATCAGTTTTTTCCATTTCCTCCTTGATGTAAGAAGGGGATTTAAAAACCATCCGCTGATGGGAATAAGTATGATTTCCAATTTGATGCCCTGCACTTACTATTTTTTTAGCTTCTTCAGGATTTTTTTCAATTTCATTACCGATTAGAAAAAATGTCGCTTTTACATTGTATTGTTGTAACAAGGGTAGAATTTTTTCTACATTTTTTGTTGGTCCATCATCGAAGGTCAATGCGACTACCTTTTGATCGGTCTTCACCTGGTCGGTTAGTCCACCAAATAACTGGAAGGTTCTAGAATTCATTAACTTATAGGTTCCAAGTAATAAAAGGAACACTAACAAAATTCCAATTCCACTATAAATTAATTTCTTTTTCATAAATTGAGCCTCTCTTTCGAATTTATTAAAGTCTATTTTAATACCTCTATTAACAAAAATGGATAATTTTCTTTCTCAGATTGTAAGGATTTATAGGCTGAGATGAGTAGTAGATTAGTTGTCTAATAGGAGAATTTGAAGATTATTTGCAATTTCCCCTTTTTTTGGAGGGGTAGCGGTTGGGTCATACACAATAACATCCAGCGGTTTTTGGGTTAGAATATCAACAGCGACGAAAATTGTAACTTTTTCGTGATGTGAAAAAGTGCCAGTTCTCAAAAAGGGAACTGACACTTTTCATATAATTATTTAACAACTCTTTCCCGAACCACTTCTTTTGATAAGTATCTGCAACCTAGGAAAGTGATTAAACATGTTAATATAGTAAGAATCCTTTAGCAGCTTATCATATAAGCGATCAACCAATTCATTCACTTTTTCCTGGTCTAGTGCAATGGTCATCATCAATTCCCTCTTTTTCTTGATTGGAGTAGTTTCTACTATTATTATAGTGTAAATAATAAACCAGAATTGTGACTTACATCACGAAAAAGACCTTTTGGAAGAATAAAGACACCTTTGTTAATCTAAACAGCAGGTGTCCTTACAATAGATATTAATTTATTCATTCTTCGAACGGCGATTATAATCCTTTTCAATTCCTTTTTTCCAGCTTCGATCTATCTTTTTGCCACTTCGAAGGCTGACCACGGCTTCATTCACCGCTTCATAATTTAATTGCGTTCCTTTATTGTCCGCGTGGTAATCAACGGCGAAGTCCTCATTGATTCCAAATCGAGCAGCAGTCGAAATGGCATCGATATTGGCTCCAAGGAATAGGAATTCCCAGCCATATTTCTCCTTTTGGTGTTCAACTATTTTTTTGATTTTGTTGGTTGTGAATTCACGGCTGGCATTTTCCATCCCATCCGTGGTAATAACGAAGAGTACTTTTTCAGCACGTTCATCCTCACTGGTTCTCTTTTGTACATTCACGAATTTTTGAATGGTAAAACCAATGGTATCTAATAATGCAGTGGTGCCGCCTACTTGATAGTCTTCTTCAGTGATAGGAGAAATGCCCCGTACATTGATTCGGTCGTGGAATAATTCGTACTCGTGATTAAATAATACAGTCGTAACAATGGCTTCCCCTTCAGCCTTTTGCTGTTTCTTCAGCAACGCATTATAACCACCGATTGTATCAGCTTCAAGTCCTGCCATGGAGCCGCTTTTATCTAAAATAAATACTAATTCTGTTACATTTCTTTTCATGAATATCATCCTCCGTTCTTTGATAAACAAAGGATAACACTAATCCATTACGAAATGGTCGCTTGGGAAGCGACATTTCAGGCACCGAGTAGTGGCTGGTCAAAAGCAAATAAGGCCTCATTGATTTCATGAATATTGTAATTAGCATGTTGAATAAAATACTCAATTATCACATCAAATTTATTGCTGCGTGACAAGGTATAACCGGCTGCAGCTAGCAGCTCCATCGTTTCCTCCACAGTTAATTTTAACGCAACGGCAAAAGCAATCATGGTTTTCTTTTTCGGGGTATAATCGTCTTCATTTCGGATTTTGGAGAATAATCGCCGGTCAATATTCGCCCTTTTATACGTCTCTACATCCGTCATTCCTTTTTCATCAATGAAACGAAGCAGCCGATCGGAAAAAGATTCATCGAGGTGGTCCAACAGGTTGACTAAGGAATACTCTGCTTCTTTATTCAGATCCTGTTGAACAATTTCGACTTCTTGACGGCTTTCCCATATATACCGTTCTTCTCTATTATAATTAAACGTGCTTTCTACTTCTTCTACATAATGCTCATCAATATATTGATGAATCGATGTAAATAATTTCTTGCTTAAACCGAAAGAACTTTTGTCAAAAACTACTAGATAAACGAGCATATCATGACGTAGTAAAAAAGAGCCGATCGTGGAAACCGCAATTTGTAATGCTTCCTCCTTTGGATACCCATAAATGCCCGTCGAAATTAACGGAAATGCAATGGATTCACATTGATGAGTTTTTGCCAGCTCCAAGGAGTTATAGTAACTTGCCTTTAACAGTGCTGCTTCATGTTTGGAACCACCCTGCCAAATAGGTCCTGGTGTATGTATGATATATTTGGCCTCCATGTTAAAGCCATCAGTCAAAACGGCTTCTCCAACCCTGCATTCCCCCATTTTATCGCATGCTTCTTGCAACTCATTGACACCTGCCGCACGAAATATAGCACCGCATACGCCACCACCCATTTTCAGCGATGTATTCGCAGCATTCACAACCGCATCGACCTTCATCTTTGTAAGATCATGGCGAACAATTTCTAATGGCATAGTTTTCCCCTCCCCAAACCATTTTTTATAGTGTTCATTATATCAGAAAAAAATTTGATATTCGTAACAGTTGGTGCCTGACACTCTTTTACTGGACTTTCAATTAATAAAGCATGTGCGTTTGACAAATTCGGGTTGTGACACAGGCATGCCCTTGATATACTTTTTATATCAAGTTTTTTAATCTCTTTGGAGGTGGTTTTTATTAAGATTTGCCCATATTTAGAATACTCATTCCAAATACTAGGTAAAAAGTGGAACGGGTTAATCATTCACTATTTGTCCCTTTGTGAGAACAACTCAACCAGTTTTACAGAAATGGTTCAAGAAATTTCTAACATTACGCCCAGAGTCTTATCCATGAGGTTAACTGAACTCATAGAGTATGGTCTAGTGAAGAAAGAAGTGATAGATTCACCAACCGTAACGATTTCATATAAATTAACCGAAAAAGGGCAAGCACTTGTTTCTGCCTTACAGCCTATCCAGAAATGGGCAATTGAATATAAAGATAAGGTTTAATTAAAAAACAGGAGTGATCAAAATGAATAGCAAAAGTAATATGATGTGCGATTTGGAAACTGGGATTTGTGGAAGCGCAGGAGACGAGGGAATGGAAATGATTGACTTTAATCAACCAAAAAAAACGATTAATCTTTATTATGTCACCGACCCAATTTGCTCCCACTGTTGGGCACAAGAGCCAGTGCTCCGTCGTTTTGAAGAGCAGTATGGCGATAACTTTACCCTCCATACGGTTATGGGAGGATTATTAGAAAAATGGGGCGATGGACCTGTCGACCCAGCAAATGGAATCGCAAAACCGTCTGATGTTGCTGGACACTGGAAAGAAGTTGGTGAATATACACGCATGCCAATTGATGGCACACTTTGGTATGACAACCCAATTCACTCATCCTATCCCCCATCTACTGTATTTAAAGTCATTCAAAAGCAAAATGAAGCTTTGGCTCGTGTGTTTTTACGCCGTGTGAGAGAAGCCGTTTTCGCATTCAATCAAAATATTGCTGAGAAGTCGATTTTAGTGGAAATCGTGAATAATCTTGGACTTGATGGAGAAGCAATTGTAAAAGAAGCGGAGCTGCCAAGCGGACAGCAATTATTAAATGAAGATTTCGTGCTAGCTGCCAAATTAGGTGCCAGAGGGTTTCCAACGATTGTCATGATAAATGAGGAAAATAAAGGTGTGAAGATTGTTGGAGCTCGCCCATTAGAATACTATGTTGCAGGGCTAAAACAAGTACTAGATTCAGAGACTCTCCAAGTTAAACAACAACCAGCACTTTCTAGCCTGCTTGAAAAAGAAAAGCTTTTATTTTCGAAAGAGATTGAAGTAATGTACGATCTTGAAAAAACAGAAATTAACGCTTTTACTGAAAAAGAACTTTCATCAACCAGTTATCAAGTGAAGGAACTTCTAGGTGAAGCCTATTTTGTGAAGAAATAATCACGAAAACAGTAACGGGTTCCGTTCCCTATCGCTAACATTAAAAATGGAACCAAAAATGACTATCAAATTGTAAACTAATTTGATAGTCATTTTTTATTGGTATATCAAGCTTTTTACAGAATAAGTGCTTAAATTTGTACAAATGATAATGATTACTTATACATAAAAAAACACAATAGGTACTTTTTGCATGTACCTTTTGTCATTTTTATAGTCTATTGTATCTGCTCTGGTTTTCCAAAATAGCTAAACGAATTTGCTTCACTTTTATTTCTTTGCTTAATGAAAGCTATTCAGGTTGATTTTCATTTTACATTCCCCCATTAGCGTATTGTTCAGTTTCAAGAAGTTTTTAAACAACTTATTTTGTAACAATATTCATCTGAGATGCAATTGTTTTTTCTACTATCTTTATCATTCCCGATTCCTCGAACTTTTTAACATTTTTCGTTTTCCATTTTATTTGAATTTTCTACATTTTTTTCATTTACAACATGGTTTGTGGATTTATACATTTTTGCTTGTTATGGATTATTCTCTTTGTTGAATGGGTACTGTATTGTCATCCCAAATATATAGGAGGTAATATCAATTGAACAATGAACAGTACCCAAGCAAATTGCGATTTCTGTGTTTTGAATCGTAAGGTATCACCGTTTAATCGGACTCCTTTGATTCATCGGCGCTCTCCTCTGCTGGAATAACAGGAGCCTCCAGGGCAGGGGAATCAATATTATACTCCATAACTTTTACCTTTGGCGGCTCTGGCCGACTTTGACCATACAGACGTACGTAGATTTCTTCAATTTCCTCTCCTGTCAAATCGCCCCGCTTCAGCAATTCTTCTGCAATGGAATGGACAAAGTCGGCGTTTTCATTTACTAGCTTCTTTACTTGAAGCATTTGGTCTTTTAACAACACGTTGATTTTTGGACGAAGCGCTCTAAGTCCATCGATTCGAGAGCCTATCGCCAGCCAGCTGAACAGCTCATCTCCCATACCTACCATTCCAAGGTAGGCGCCAGCTAACAGCGTAGCATGCTGCAGGTCGGAGGTGACACCGTTTAATTTCTTGAAGAGGAACTCTTCTTCCACCGCCCGTGCTGCCAGACACACCTGGATTTCTGCTAGGATTTCGCTATCGCTTCTATTATACCGCTCCTCTGTCGGCTTGGTGGCTGCAAGACCTAGCGCACTGCCCCTGCGGATAATTGTTACCTTCCAAACCCGTTCGTGCGGCTTCAATAGATACTGAGCGACTGCATGGCCGGCCTCATGGTAGGCGACATTACGCTTCTCATCTTCCATCATAGAGCTCAGAGGCTGCTTTAGTCCCCACTCATAAGTCTCCATGGCGGCCCGGAAGTCCTCGTAGCTTGCTAACTGTGCACCATGTTGGTGTGCAATTACAACAGACTCATTAACGATGTGTTTGATTTGTGCTGGGCTATAACCAATCGTATCAAGTGCAGCCTTCTCAGGTGTAAGAGTAGCGTCCCTTTTTACCTTCTCGAGGTAGTAGTTGAATACGTCCACCCTTCCATCATAATCTGGGGAATCTACCCAAAGCTTCCGATCAAATCTGCCGGGGCGGAGCAGCGCCTGATCGAGTACATCGGGCAGATTGGTTGCTCCGATTGTCAGCACTGCAGGTCGTTCTGCTTTTTTGCGCCGCAGCCCAAGTGAACGTAGCAATTTGGCAATCTTGGAATTATCAATGTTTGGCGGGTCCATCTGCAGAAGCAGCTCATTTAGCAGGCCCGAACCCATGCCCGTCATGCCGAGCATCCCACCCATACCACCACCACCGCCTCCAGCCGAACGACTCATTCCGATTGCATCGATTTCGTCGATAAAGATAATGCAGGCGCCGTATACTTTCGCAAGCTTCCTCGCCTTCCTATAGAGGCCCATCACCTTCAGGTTGCCGACGCCGAAGAACATATTTTGAAAACTAGGAGCCGATGCGTAAGCAAAGGGAACCTGCGCTTCGTTTGCAATTACCTGTGCCAAATAGGACTTTCCAGTGCCAGGGGGCCCACATAACATCAACCCTCGTATCGCCTCACCACCCATGTCCTTAAACTCCTTGACGCCCTTTAGCAAAACGACAATCCGCTTGGCATTATCAACGATTTCGGGATTTCCGCGGTAATCATCCCAAGTCGAACCAGTCTCGCCAGGCAGAATCCAGTAAGTTCGTCCCCGTGCCAGGAACCAGAAAAGGGCAACAAACTGGATAATCATAAACATCATTGCAAAGAGCAACTGCAGCAAATAACTAACAATAGTCAACGCTACCTGCCAATAGGCTGGCCCTCCCCTTAAGAGAATCATTCCTAAGAAAAAGATGGCCGCAAGCCAGAGAAGAGATTTACGCCACTTGACCCATTGATATTTCCTCATAGCTTCACTACCTTTCGGAATATTCAGAATATAATATGAGGAATTAGCCCTAAAAGTGCCTAGAAAGGTGTCAGGCACCTAAAAAAGACAATTGTCCATCATATACGGACACCTTTAATTATGTTTAAGGCGAATAACTTGAGAATCATACTGATATTTATTCGTTGTCTAATCAGGTCATACCTTATTTATATGAACGATATTAAGATTTTTTTGTTGAATTGTTGTTAATATTTTCCATATTTCTATTAAAAATGTTCTTTAAATCTAGGCACCTCTTCCCTTCAAAGGCATAGATAGATTTATCTATTCCTATGAACAAAATATTACTTATAAACAATGAAAAAGCCCTCCATGTAGGAAGGCTTCACCTTGCTTATTTAATTAATTTATTTTTAATGTCCAATAAATATTTGAGTACAACTGCTATACCGCTTATGAAATAGAATGTTATCAGAATCCACCCTGTTGGATCTATTGAAAACATGGATATTAGAATGTTCAACGGCAAAACAATATATACGATATCCTTTAAATAATCTAAAACAAATGTGGGATCGAACTTGCCTGCCCAAAAAGATTGGAAGAATGCAATAAGAAAATTAAGAATCATTAGTCCATATACAGCCCACATTGTGTAGAGCATCCAGTCTGAAAGTGTAAAGCCCATTTATCATCACCACCTTACATTATACTATGCTAGTAATAATGTAAGGTGAAGACAACAACGAGTTAAATTAACAAAATTTTCAGAAATAAGAAGTTGAATAAAAAAAGGGTTTTTGGATTCCTAACCTGTAGCTGCATAAATGTTAATCTACAGTCTTGCTGCAGCATGAAGTGTATCACATACATATGAGATAGCTGACGAAGGATAATTTCATCAAACTCTCGTCAATCAAATCTCCACTTTCCTCCCTATTACCCCTCCATTGCTTTTAACGCTTTTCTTTTGAATCCGCATTGCTCCATGGCTTCAGCAAGCTCTACTCTTAATTCCGATATATCAAAATTCACTAATTTTTTTCCTGCAACGACTTGCTTTCCAGCGATGAATACGTCTCTTACATTGCTGGCATTAGCAGAGTAGACTAATGCAGAATACGGATTAAAAATAGGAAACATGTTGACTGAATCGGTTTCGACTAGAATGAAATCGGCTTGTTTCCCTACCTCGATCGAGCCAATTTCCTCCTGCATGCCTGAAACCTTCGCTCCCCCAATGGTTGCTAATTTTACAATTTCTTCCGCTGGGAAAGCACTGCGATCTTGTAAATAAGTTTTATGGAAATTAGCAAACAAACGCATTTGGCTAAATAAATCGAGCGTATTGCCACTGCTTGGGCCATCTGTTCCTAACCCAACCGTAACACCAGCAGACAATAAATCGCGGACACGGGCTACACCTTTGGCAGATTTCGTATTGGCGCCGATACAATGAGCCACCTTTATATCATACTTCTTCAACAACTCAATATCATGGTCTAACAAATGAATACAGTGGGCAGCTACGAGTCTCGGACTCAATACGCCTATCTCCTCTAAAAATTCAATCGGCGTTTGATTGAATTCTTCACGATATTTGTCCATTTCAAAATCCATTTCACTGACATGCATCATCCATGGCACATTGTATTTTTTAGACAATGCATCTGCTTGTTGGAGCACTTCAATCGTATTAGAATACGGTGCATGCGGTGCTATTGATGCTTGAATTCGATTATTTCCTTGCCATTTCGGCAGAAAACTTTCAGCGTATGGCAAGCCACCCATGGGCTCCGCTACATCAACCGTTACGGAATCAATGACGGTTTCTGCTAAAATACCGCGACTATGCATTTCCTCTGCCGCTACAGCCAATTGATGTTCAAAATAATACATATCAAAGAAAGTCGTCACACCAGCAAGCTGCATTTCCGCAATAGCATATTTTCCACTCGTGTAGGCTAATTGTTCATTCATACATTCATTTTCTAATGGAAATAAGAAGCGGCGTAAACGATCTGGATAGTCATCCCCTAAAGAACGGAAAGGAATCATGCCAATATGTGTATGAGTATTGACCATGCCAGGTAACAAAATAGCACCTTTGGCATCGATACACTTGTCATAGGTGCTATTCTTCGGCAATGAATTCATCGCACCTACTTCTTTAATTTTCGTCTCGTCTACTAGTAAATAGCCATGATGAAATTGCTCCATTTGCTCATTCATCGTTAAAATCCACGCATTTTTAAGGAGAATTTTCAAAGTTTTTCACTCTCTACTAATGGGATCATCATTTGAGACCGCACATTCATCATCCCTTTGTCTGTAATTTTGATAACAGGTGAAACCGGCAATGATAAAGTTGAGAAGGACATAATTTCATTGCTGTTGCGATAACCTAACGCAATCATCGCTTGGCGAACCTCCTTCAAATGTGCACCTAGTTCCTGGATGGGTGCATCGCTAATAATTCCTCCAACGGACAATGGGCAAATCGCTTGTACCTTTCCAGCTTGGGCAACGACATAACCACCTTGTATGTCCAACAATTGTTTTTGCGCCACTAATATATCTTCCCTACTCGTTCCCATCACCATCAAATTATGATGATCATGTGCCCAAGTTGTGGAGACAGCTCCTTTTTCAGATAACGCATTTTCGACAAATCCGTAGGCGATATTACCAGTTTTCCCATATCGCTCCATCACAACTATCAAGGCTAACCCACTTTTCTCCCAATCTAAATATCCTTCTACGACTCCAATCTCTCGCTGTACATGTTCGGTAAATGTACCAACTTCCGAAATTTGAATCACGTTGACTACTGCCTTTTCAATTGCCTTCACCTTGATGCGTAAATCCTCCGATGTTAAGGCACGACATTTTAAAGATTGGTAGAAATGTCCAGGAAACTCAGGTTTCACAGCTGGATACCGGATGTCATTTCCTCGTTCGTGAACCAATTTTCCATCCTTATAAACCGCAGCGATATCTAAGGTTTCAACGTTATCTACCAGTAGAAAATCAGCTTTAAAGCCCGAGACAATTGCACCACGGTCCTGGAATCCCATTCGTCTAGCAGGCGTATAGGTAGAACAGTATAGTGCCTGTTCAACGGGCATACCGTAGAAAATAGCTAAACGTACGTTCACGTCCAAATGCCCCTCCAGCAAATCGTCTGCCATCACATCATCGGTAATGATGGCCAAATATTCATAGAAATTATTTTCCACTATGACACGTATATTTTCCGGCGTAATCGATTTCTTTTGAAATTCCAAAAACATCCCATTCGTGATCTTCTCATAAATCGAATCGGGCGATTGATGGGTATGATCAGCCGTAATCCCTGCATATAAAAATTTCGCCAATTCTAATCCGGAAACACGCGGAATATGCCCTTCTAAAGGCATTAATGGCTTTTCCGTTTGAACCACACGTAAAATTTGTCGAATTAAAGAATCCGGTTCATTGACAATCCCATTGAAGTTCATCGCTTCCCCTAAAGCCATCACTTTCGGATGCTGCAGGAGCTGATTCACTTCTTCAACACCAATATAGCCTCCTGTCGTTTCTAGTTCTGGTGTCGTCGAAGGGACAGACGAAGGAATGGCATAGAAAATATCCATCACACTCGGTTGGGAAAAGAACGCCTCTAGACCTTCCATACCAAACACATTGGCAACCTCATGAGCATCCGCCACAACCGTTGTTACTCCATGAGTTAACACTGCTTCTGAAAAAATAGACGGTGAAGTCATGGAGCTTTCAATATGCATATGAATATCTATTAAACCTGGAATCATATATTGATGTTTTGCATCCACCACTTTACTAGCCTTTAAATTCGCAAATTTCCCAGCCGTAATATAGTAAAATTTATCATCAATAATCGCCACATTTTTCTTTTCAAACGTTTTTGTAAATGTGTTGAAAACCTGTGCATTGATAATCGCTAAATCGACTTTCATTTCAGAGTTCCCTCTTTCTTATGTACATGATAAACAAGAATAGGGCCAAGAATTATCCTTAGCCCTACTCCTTAACACAGTGATTATTTATTCAGAATTCTATTCCATTGATTAATCCAAGATTCAAGATTTTTATTGACGAATAATGGATCCACTTTGTTTGTACGTGCGGCAACATCACCGTATGTTTTATTCTTTGCCGCTTCATCGTCTAATACTACTTCTTTATTTGTTGGAGCTTCATTTAAAGATACAGCCGTTTTTTCTTGTACTTCTTTGCTTAATCTCCAGTCAATATATTTATAAGCTAAGTCTTTATTTTTAGAGTTTTTGTTGATGTTGATGGTGTTAAAGTTTGCGTATGTTCCAGATTGTGGGACAACATAAGCAACATCTGAATTTGAACCAGTAATAAGTGGAACAGCAAAGTCACCCACAACAGCCGCTACAATTTCTCCTGATTGGAACATGTTTGCTAAATCTGATGATTTGCTATATGTTTTGACAACGTTTGGAGCTAGATCAGTAATTCCCTTAAATGCTGCTTTTCCTTTATCAGTTGTAATATCAACATTCTCGTGCTCACTTGCTACAGTAAGCATGGCTGGACCAAATGTTGTCGTAATGTCAGGAATGGAGATTTTTCCTTTCAAAGAAGGATCCCATAGATCATCCCATTCCTTGATTTCCATACCTGCTGCCTTTTTATTGTAGACAATCCCGATACTGTTCAACGTATACGCTGGGCCAGAACCATCTGCAGATAATTGTTTTGCACTATCGATAAGATTTTGCATATTAGGTACTTTTGAACTGTCTATTTTTTCAAATAAGCCTTCTGCTACACCATCAGCCGCATTTGATTGAGACAATTCAATCACATCAACCGTTGAGTTCGGGTTACTTTTCAATTTTGTAAAACGTTCCGAGCTTGTACCAGTTTCTAACACAATATCGACATTATATTTCTTTTCAAAGGGTTTGAAGACATCTTCTTGCATTTTATCTTCTTCTAAACCAAAAGTGGAGATAACCAATGTTTTTGGTTCCTCTTTTGCAGTATCTTTTGCAGTATCTTTTGCAGTATTACCACCGCCACATGCTGCCAACATACTAGCCGTTACGAAAGCTAGACCTACTAGGCCCAATTTTTTGTTCATTTTATTCTCTCCTTTTCATAGATGCTTGAACTACTTTATATTTCGAATAGAATTAACTATACGATGATTAGTTTGTAAGATGGAATTAATAAGGTGACAGCGTCTCCCACTTGATAGATCACCTCATCGGCTTCATTTACAAGTAATGTGCCAATTGACGTTTCAACCTCATATTGGTAAGACTTACCTAAGAAAGTACGGACTTTTATTAACCCTGACACGGTATTATTTGTATTTGCATTGGTGCTTCCGACAATATCAATGTCGTCTGGGCGAATCGTTCCTGTATGTTTTCCTGTATCCCATTTGCGAGTACTAGTGAAAACAGTTCCATCAACCGCTTGATATTTCCCGTCTTCGATTGGTGTCAAATCAAAGAAGTTCTCAAAGCCGATAAAGCGAGCGACGAACTCCGTTTTTGGATTTTTATAAATCTCTTCAGGTGTGTCGAACTGTTCGATCACACCTTTATTCATGACAGCTACTTTATCAGAAATGGAGAAGCATTCCTCTTGATCATGCGTAACAAACACAGAGGTAATCCCTAATTGGCTTTGGATCCGTTTAATTTCGATCCGCATCGCCACGCGCAATTTAGCATCTAAGTTACTTAATGGTTCATCCAGTAATAATAATTTGGGTTCGATGACTAAGGCACGTGCTAAAGCCACACGTTGTCTTTGTCCACCTGAAAGTTGTTTTGGATAGCGGTCACTCAGCTCTTCTAAGCCTGTAATCGCTAAAATATCGTTTACTTTTTTGTCAATGGTATTCTTTTTTTCCTTGCGTAATTTCAAACCAAACGCGATATTTTCTTTGATGGTTAAATGGGGAAACAACGCATAGCTTTGGAATACCATGCCAAATTCACGCTTATGAACGGGCACCTTTGTTAAGTTTTTATTGTCAACTTGGAACTCCCCATCATTTGGTTCAATTAAACCCGCAATCACACGTAAAGTCGTTGTTTTCCCGCAACCTGATGGTCCTAATAAGGAAACCAATTCGCCTTTTTCAATGGATAAATTCAAATCTTTCAATATATCGGTTCTGTTATCATAACTGACCCGAATATCTTTTAATTCCACATAGGACATGATGTATGTTCTTCCCCCTTTGATGTTGGATCTTGGGTGTTCCTATGAAATACTCGCTAACCCTAATGACTTTTCAATAATAACCATCAGAACAATCGTACCAAGCATTAAAATAACGGATAATGCAGAAACAGATGGATCATAGTTGTATTCAATATAATTCATTAAGCTAGTTGGTAACATAGTCACACCTGGGCCTGATAAAAACTGTGACACAGGTATATTGTTGAAAGAATTAATGAATGCCAACATGAAGGAAGCAAAAATTCCTGAAGTAATGTTCGGTAAAACCACTTTGCTAAACGTTTGTAATTTTGTACAACCTAACGTCCACGAAACTTCTTCAATCGAAAAATCTAACTGCTCGATAGTTGAACCTACCACACGAATCACGTAAGGCAAGCAAATCAAGAAATGACCCAGTAACAATCCCTGGAAAATAGGAAATTGAAATTGTATCACAATAAATTGATACAAGGCATAACCGACGACTAACCCTGGTACGATCGTTGGCGAAAGGAAAAAGCTCTTAATCCAACTTCGTCCTAACACCTTGTGGCGTGCCAATGAATAAGCAGCGGGAACACCGATAATCAATGCCAACAGAGTCGCAATAAAGGCTACTTGTAGACTAAGCAAGAAGCTGTTCATAAAGGATTCATTGTTAAATACTTTGCCAAACCAATCAAGGGTAAAACCTTCAATTGGAAATTGAATCGTTGAATTGGTTCCAAAAGAGGTCACGACAATAATGAGTAAAGGGACAAATAGAAACGCAAAAACGAACCCTGCGAAGATTTTTAAACCAACATTTTTACGCACTTGTCTCACCTCTCTTATCCATACGTCCAGCAACCCAGTAGAATAACTTCATCACAATGACCGTCGCCACAATCATAATCAAGGCAATCACACTTGCACCTTGCCAGTTGCCTAATGCCGTTGCATTTTGATACAAGAAGGTGGCTAACATGATATTTCGGTTCCCACCCAATAATTGAGGGGTTGTATAGGCTGTCATCGTACCCGTAAAAACTAAAATACTGCCAACAATAATCCCTGGTACACTTAATGGCAAGATAACCTTCATGAAAGCAATCAAACGATTGGCACCTAATGTTTCTGCTGCTTCCATTATTTCAGAATCAATGTTTTCTAAAATCCCCACCAAGGTAATGACCATTAAAGGTAAGAATAAATACACGGATCCAATCCCAATGGCAAATTCCGTATAAAGCAAAGTCAGTGGTTTAGAAATCAAGCCGGCATTCATTAAAGTATTATTAATAATACCGTTTTGTCCTAACAGAGTAATCCAGGCAAAACTTCGAACCACTGAATTTGTTAGCAACGGAAACAATGTTAAAGCCATCAACAGGCTGCGCGATTTTTTCGGACTTTGGGAAATGTAGTATGCAGTCGGAACGCCTAACAATACACAAATCAAAGTTACGATCAGTGAAATTTTTATCGTCCGCCAAAAAATACCTAAATTATACTCATCCATGAAGAACGAAGTATAATTTGCCAAGGTGAACCCTCCATTAAAGAACGTTGGAAAAACGATAGAAATAAGAGGTACCACCAAGAATAAAATCAAGAGAATCAAGCCTGGAGCCAAGATGATATATGGGACTCTTCGATGCGTCATATCTGGCCTCACTTTCCATATTCTAAAAAAGTATTTCCTATGATGATAAATATCATACAAGCAGACGCTTTATATGCTTTCTTGTATACTAGTATTATAATTACTAAGACACTCTCTGATAACTAAAAATACGAATATTACAATTTTTATTTAAATTAAATGTTCGTAAAAAGCAATGAAAAGTTATTAAATAAATGATGAAAGTAAGTGTTTTTCATTTTTTTACATAAAGTCAAAAATAACAAAAATTTAACCCGAACCTGAAGAGATACAAAAAAAAAGCAGATAGACTATGCTCTTCGCCAACTTTTACGTTGAATATGGTTGTTTACATTTTCATGCACTTCTTGAACAACTGCTTTTATCTGTTCAACTTGTGAATAAAAATCACCAATAATTATCCATATTGGTTAATAGCTTCATATATGGAGTAATAATCGATACCTATTTTGCACCGATGGTTTGAATTCCTTCTATTAATGCACCTGCACTGCTTACGATTGGAGTAGGTGCTCCATTTTCAGCAGTAGCATTTCCTAAACGTTCTTCTGAGATTTGGTGGTAGCCAGGACCCTGGCACATAATAGCAACTAAACAAGCATACGCTAATACGTCGCATCGGGCATCAGATAATTCTCTTTAAATAAAGAACCTTTTCAAATTTCTCCAACGGATATTAAAAATTACTTGGAAGAACAACTAGAACGGGATAAGAGCATTTCAACGGTTAACAAAGAATTAGCGATTATTAAGACATTTTTCCATTACCTTTGGGAGATTAACAAAGTACCTGTTGATCCAGCTGTAAAAATTAAACGTTTTTAAGTTGAAAAGGAGCTCATGGTAATTATTAGTTATGATCAAATACATTCAATTTTGAATAAGGTGTTGTCGAAACAGGAATATTCTAAATTGAGAAAAGTCGTATTCCTTTTAGCTGTTAAGGGATTAAAGACAGCAGATTTCCGTTTTAAAAGGGAAGATGTTTTGGATGATTTCGAAGAGAATAATATTGTCATACAACTTAAGAATCGTTCTATTACCTTAAGAGATATGGAAGCCACATGCTTTCGAGAATATTATGCTGAAACGATGTATAGTGAAAGTGATTTTGTCTTTAACACTACACCGCATGGAGAACATTCTGGGGGACCTATTCAGGTTATGTCTATTCTTAACCATTTAAGAGCGATATCTTCAGATTATCTAGGGGAAAATGATCCAGCATTGACTCTAATATCAATACGTAGAGCAATGGCCTTAAATCTGTATATAAAAAAACGATCCATACAAGACATTGCAAAAGAACTTGGAATAGAAGAAAATTCAGCTTCTAATTACTTAAAATACATATTACTTGGAAATATAACCCCAAAATCTTAATTCGAACAAAGTGGTTTAAAGAATTAATTTAAATTGTGGTTAGACCGTTATTTAATTTTTTGATGATAAATATTTTATATGTGTCTTGTTTCCTTATTTTGGTGTGTTGGAGATTTGCATTCTAGCGCATTTATCTTTTCATTTATGTACAATCCTTACATGTAATTTCGTTGTGGGTTAATTGTTTGAGTATTCAAGAAAAAAGATTATATATACACAAATATTTCTCTCTTCTTTTAAAAAGATCATTATATTGTTAAAGAAACACTATCGGCTTAACTTTTAATATTCATATTAATATGATATATATTTAAAAGTAATGATGCAATATACAATATATACTGAAATAATAACAATTATATAATATATGAAATTATTAATATATATTTCGACATATATGTTATTAGTTTTGTGAGAAAATTAATATTCCTATCGTCCCCTAGCTTGAATAGATTAAAGTCAATCGATGGCAAGGAATAAAATTTCTTCGCAAATACAAAAAGTCTCGTAAATACTTTTCGAGACTTTTTTGATCTATTATGAAAGAGTATAATTTTTAAAACACACAGTTTTGAAGTTAGAGGGAAGATATCTTTTTTGGTTCAATTAAGTTTTATATAATGGTCTAAAGTCTTGATTTACTGCACTTTTTAACTTGTGAAATATCATTTAATTTTATTTAGTAATATCTAAAAGCATCTAATCTGTGACCAAGATGTGACCATTTTTTTATAATTTAATTGGTGATTGTGGTTACATTAAATTAGCTACAGTATACAGCTAATCGTGTCTTAAAATTAGTAATTACTTAGAGAATGCAGTATTAGCCCCACCTACGCTTTATACCTTGATGGGCACACTTTCTATCCACCTATTTTTCATTAAAAAGAAAATCTATCTCTTTCATTTTTAAAGTTTTCCATAATACAAGTTTTTACAATTACTTAAGTATAGAGCATCAATTTGAATTTCTCCCCAATAGCCTTTTGACTTTTCGGCAAACCAATTGATAATAAAGGTGCCAGGTGCCATCCAATATCTGGATGGCACCTGGCACCTTGTTCATGAAGTATAAATAGGAAGTGTTATTCTTATCGTTGTTCCTTTATTTAAAACACTATTTATCTTAATTTTCCCATTCATTGTCTCTATTGTTTTTACAACAACCATTGAACCTAATCCAGTCCCCTTTTCTTTAGTGCTGTAATAAGGTTCGCCAAAACGGTTTATTTGTTCTTTACTCATTCCAACACCGTTATCGCTTATCTCGATAATGATATCGAATTTACTTACGAGTGTAACTAAACTAAGCTCCCCACCATTAGGCATAGCCTCTACACTATTTTTAATCAGGTTTAAAAAACATTGCTTGAAATGTTGAATATTTCCGCGTGTAATTCCTGGCACTAACTCTTCTGATATCTTCACCGAATTCATATTGGCCAATGGTTTCGTCATTTCAATAATACTTCTTATTTCACGATCTATTAAAATAATACCTATATCTTCGGTTGCAGGTTTTGCATATGCTAAATAATCACTAATAATTGTCTCTGCAGATTTAAGCTCTCTAACCACATGTTGAAAGTACTGTTCTCTAACTTCTTGAGAAAGGTTAGGGGCTTTTAGGAGATCAATAAACCCCTTTACAACTGTTAAAGGATTTCTAACTTCGTGGGAAATACTCGCTGCTAACTGGCTAACAACTTCCATCTTTTCTAGCTTTGCTATTTTTGTCTTTATACTAATTGCGTCACCTAATATTTCTATTATATATACAACGAAAAACATGACTACTGGAGGAAGGAAAATAAAATAAAACATATAAGCTTCAGTCACCCTAAATGAATCAGATATGGTAACAGCTATAGAAGTTGTTAATATTCCAAGACACAAAGATAACAGAACTGAGAAAATAAGCTTATTTTTTCTATTGAACATGCTGAACTTTTTTGAAAAAAGTGCCGTTATAATAAAGATCACGATATAAACAATAAGAGTTAGAGAATTGAATCCATAAATAAAAAATCTAATCGCCAACGAAATTATCAACAAGGCAGCCCCGACAGGCCATCCGCCATAAAGTATACCAATTAAAAAAGGAATTTGCCTTAAATCATGTATACAATATTCATCAATATAAATAGGGAATTTCATACATAAAATACTTGGTAAACTCATGCATGCTGTAATAAGGGTTTTTTGATAATTTTTAAGCGTTTTAAAATTATCAATTAAAACGAAGAAAACAAAAATACTTACTAAAATGTAAAACAAGTTATCTAAAACATTTTGATTAATATAAATGAAGTCCATAGTAAATATCCTTTGTCAAAATTTATAAACTTATTTAATTATAAAGGATAAGTCCTATAAAAGAGAGCTTTTTTTATTTAAGTGAAAAACTCCCAAAAATGGATATTAACCTACTAGTTAAGCTTCAATGTTATGACCAAAAAAAATATATTACTAGAACAAAGTTCACTGTGACGCCCCAAAAAGTCTTGTTTCATACGATTGTTCTACACACAGATAATTGAGAAGAAAAAAGATTATGCTCCTTCAAATTATACAAAAAAAACATTTGCAGTAGTTTTCACATATTTGATTGCTGTTTGTAGAAAAAAATTAATCCAGCCATAGACTCACTCACCTTTTCATCGCTCTAATATCTGTAAATCTGACGTGGATGCGTGCGGTCTTACGGTACTCGTACTAACCGTCTCAGACATCGGTCTCCCTCACTCTACCGATAACACACAAAAAAACCGTACAAGTGGAAAATTCACTGTGTGGTATAACATCCGATAATATGTATAGTTGGCGGGACCGTCTGGGAATCGAACCCAGCTGACCTGACACGCAGGTCACAAGCAGTTTTGAAGACTGCTGACACTTGTTTTTCTAGTATCTTGATGTACCCTCAAGTCTTGATAAATCAAGCATTTTTGCCTTCTAGTGTTTTCTTGTGATTTGTAATTTTAAAAATTTGGGCACCAAGCATGGCACCAAAGCTTTCTATAACAAAAGAAAGCTTTACAAGTGTCAATCACGCTGGATGTGGATGTTAAATACTAGGTAAATGATCAACAATTGAAGGCAGTTCTTAATCGCAAAAATAAATACTAATGATGCAAAGTGAATCTGAGATCTCTTCGATGGCTTGCTTAGTTATTAGTTATACCCGCGATCGGAACCAAATTCAGTTAATATAAATGTCGCTTTTGTTTCCATCGAAATAACAATTTTAAAAATGGTGAAAAAAACTACTTGGGAAATCACAATACAGTGGATTACAGAAGAAAAAAGAGCAGCCATTGCGGATGCTCTTTCATACGACAAGTAAACGCTAGAGTAAGACGTTATCCTCCACTCTGGCATCTTATCCCTCTCTTTCCTAAATCCACCAATGGCACAGTTACTCTTGAAATAATTTACAATATTACCCAGATCCCTTGTATCCTCCTAATGAATAGAATTCTTTATTATTGCAAGAAAGCTACCTGATTGCTAAACATCCAAGTAATAATCGGATGATCCATGTAGGAAATAAACAATTTAAGGAAGAAACCTTCCCATTGTTGAAATCTTGCCTGCATTAAGTCTACCAAATTATAAACCTATTCTTTTTCTTACTGGTTGTCCCTTGCAATTATCTTATTTTGATTGATCTGCTAACCATTCCATAAGTGTTGTTGTTTTTCCATCGATTGTTTTAGTTACTTCGTTGTTATATACGTAGATCCATGACCAATGTCCATCGTATTCATATGGAGTGCCATCTGCTTTCTTGTATAAGCCTGAAGTATCAACAACATTATCAAATAAAGATAAATGAACATCCTTTGCTCCAGCTTGGACTAAGCGATTATATGTCGGTACTACATACTGACTTGGAGGCACAGTTGTATCTGTTTTAGCTGCAACGAACCAGATTGGTAGGTTTTTCATACGCTGAATATCTGCATCCGAAATAAGTGTATCCTTTACAGCTTCGCATGTTGGGAATGCCGCTGCGAAGTACTCAGGATAATCGCGAATCATAAGCATTGTCATGTATCCGCCATTGGAATCTCCACCAATATAAATTCGGCTAGGATCTATGTCTTTATTTTGATCAACATAATCTTTAATCAAATCCATAAGAGCATTTTCATATTTGGAAGTCCCATCCCCAAATCCTTTAAAACCGTCCATCCAGAAAGTTGGAGTTTGAGGGGCTAATACGTAGGCTCCGCCAAAATAGGACTGAATATCTTCTGAGGCAAAGTTTGCAGCTTTATTTCCGGAAATCGGAATCGTTGGATCTGTACCGCCTTCTCCCATGCCATGTAGCCAGATTATTAAAGGATTCTTTCCATTATCTTTAGCTGGCGTATAGTCGGCATATGTTAAAGTAACGCCATCAAAAGAAGCCTTACCAGTTGAGAAATCATCTACAAGTTCTCTCACTCCACCTGTATATGTATCAACGACCAATCCAGAAACTTTCCCTGCTGGTGTAAAGATATCTTTTTGCTGAGTAATCGTATACTTACTATCATTCCAATCGTTTAAAAATGTACCTAAATCAAAGTTCATTGCTGATCCTAAGGTTACAGTTGGGCCAATTTCCATTTCTAACACTGCATATTTTCCTGTTTGAACAGCAGGTTTTCCATTCTTGTCCGAAACATAAGCGTTAGTTACATTTCGGTATCCTTGCTCTAAAAAAGGATTGGCTAATCGGCTGTCACTTCTGACTGCATGAACATTGAACGTTTCCGTTGTTACAGAATTGACCGGAACCGGCCGGCCCAAATCGACAATTACCTTTGTTATGGCAGGGCCCCAATCTTCAATTTTGGTAACAGTCTGGTATGAGCTAGGCTGCGTTTTAACTTCCTTAGCTAATGCCCCCGTGCTAAACGAAAGGGCAGTACCAGCTGCTAAAGTACATAACAATGTAGTTTTTACGTGTTTTTTAATCCCCTTTAACATACTTAACCTCCTGATCTTTTTATGATGAATAAAATGCACAGCACCTATTTTTGAACCCACTTCAAGTTTAAGCGCTTACATATATTTTAAGAAAAGGGGGGCTATTATTCCCGTCATTTTTTAGCTTGTTTATGGTCAAATCCTGACAAATTTTAATTATTTTAAACTACTAAATTATTTAGTATTTTTTAATTCCTAATATAACAATGAATGAAATAATTATGCTTAGTGGAGTAAATTTTGATTTTAAGCTTCTGTTTTTGGCTTAGCTTTTTTCTGCTCTATTCGATATTGATAAGGAGTTACATGATAGGCAGCTTTAAACACTCTGGTATAGGACTTCTCATTTGGAAAACCGTGGTTTAATGCAATCTGGATGATTGGGTAGTCGGTATTCATTAACTCAGGGTACGACTTTTCAAGTCGTACCGCATTAATATAATTTAATACTGTCATTCCTGTATGTTTGATAAAGAATCGCGACAGATATTCGGAGGATAAATTAAATTGGGCAGAAAGTGAGTCAAGAGATAAATTTTGATTATAATTTTCTTTTATATAATTAGTAATCAAGGTCAACCGTTCTAGATATTTCCTTGCGCTAATACTGCTGGTACTCTTTTTACTGATTTTAAAGTTTTTTAACAGGAGATAAATTAATTCAAACGATAAACTCGTTACTTTTATATAAGCTAAGGGGTCATTTTCTTCATTTTCATAGGAGTTAACTATTGAATTCAAAGTCTCACGTAACTCATCAAAATGTAATTTTCTCTGAATAACTTTTTCGCCAATTGATATGCAATCAAATTGAATTTGATCAATGTCAGGAAAAATAGACTTTATAAACTCGTAGGGTATAAATATAGTAATGCCCTTTCGGTTTTTCCCCGTATTAACTGAAAAAGAGTGGATCGCATTGGAATTGATTAAGACAATATCACCCTCTTGAGATACATAAACCTTCCCATCTACATAGATTTCGTCAATCTTCCCTGAGAGAACATAGCATATTTCTATACTTTCATGCCAATGTCTTGGTATAAACTGTTGTTTGTCTGAGGTATGAATGATTATTTTTATAGGAATTTGTTCATCGGCTTTTATCATTTCATATTTGTATTCCATTCATTAACCCCCATCGGAAAAGAAATTAGCTATGTGTTCATAATCAAGTTTCTTAATACGAAAACAGTCTCTATTATACTCTATTTATTTAAAAGTGTTCAAATCAACATTTGGATTTTGCTTTGGTCTTTAATAGTTTAAAGCAATTGTTTGGAGGGGTGAAATAATACTCCCTAATAAAAAAACAGCTTTGGTATTTCACCATAGCCGACTAATCTTAAACAAATTTAAAGGACAGCTGCATTTAATACTGCATGTTCAGTAAATGCAGGACTGATTCCAGTGGTCTACATAGAAAACATATGTAATTCTTATATTGTAGGGGCATCCATTCTTCTCTTGCGGGTCCATACACTCCTGGAACCTTCAATCCTGCTTGACGCATTAGAACCGTATTTAACCGCGATGATGAATGATATGCTTGATGAGTAATGAAAGTGTTACGGCTTTTGGCATATCCATCCCAAACACATTTTTGATTTCACTTAAGGATTGATCTGTCCACTGCTGCTTTACAGCGTCACTTGTGTCAGCACAGACTACGCTGCCGCAACTCGAAATCCTTTTCAGAAAACCTTATATCAAAACCATATTATAACCCTAGAAATGTATATCAAAATGCTTCTAGAATACCAAAAGCATCTATCCAAGCTTGTGGAAGAGATAGATGCTTTGGCAAAAGAAATTATAGAATATAAGATTATCCAATCAATCCCTGGGATCGGAGAAAAAATCGCGGCAACGATTATTTCTGAAATTGGTGAGATTGATCGGTTTAATCACCCAAAAAAACTCGTGGCATTTGCAGGATTAGACCCTAGTATCTTCGAATCTGGCAGATTCAAGGGAACTGTAAACAGAATACCCAAACGAGGTTCGAGCAGACTATGGCACGCCTTATATACAGCCGTTCGATGGGTTCTGGTGCAAATATACTTGTTAAAAACATAGAATCTCAATACCCTTTTCATCTATGAATTATGATGCTACTCCAAATAATTTATGTATGAATTCAACCTCGCTGTGGACAGACTTCACTCCTTGTAGAAGTTGTCCTTTTTTCAGCATATGCATCACCTCCACTCCACAGATGATCTGTTTGGCTGTTCGAAACGTTTTTAATCCTAGCATAGAACGGACTCGCTTTTTTATAAAGCGGTGATCTTGCTCCACTATGTTATTCAAGTACTTCTGTTGTCTAAGTTGCATACCATCAGGTATGCTTTTCTCTTTTTTCAACTCTTCAATGGCTATAGGATAAGCCGGATTCTTATCGACTGTAATGACTCGAGGCTTGGAAACATGAAAAGACCGCAAAGCTTTCTTGAAGAAGCGCTTTGCAGCCTTTTTGTCTCTTGTTTTACTGAGATAAAAATCAATCGTGTTTCCATCGGAATCCACTGCACGATACAAATACATCCATTGACCTTTTACTTTGATATACGTTTCATCAACTCTCCAGGAATCATTTGTTGGCTTAAGATGACGCCGTACTCTTTTATCTAATTCAGGTTCATATTGATGAACCCAACGCATAATCGTTGTATGAGCGATCGACAGACCTCGCTCCTCCATCATTTCCACCAAATCACGAAAACTGAGGTTGTACCGTAGGTACCATCTTACAGTTAGCAAAATAATGTCAGGCTGATAATGTTTCCATTTGAATAAATTTTGGTTTTCCATACTGATCATGCCCCTTTTTTTAGAGTAATAGTATCAGTATGTCCAAGATTTAGAGATTACTTGCAAGTGTGTTGAACTTTTTGCACCAGAACCCTAGTAATTGTGTTAAACTTTTTGCACCAGAACCTATTTTTCTAACTATTCCCCAAATTTCTTTTTCAGTATCAGTAACTTCATTTTCTGTATTAAATTGTCCCCATAATTCGTAGCTTTTTTTTCCATATAAAATAGTTAAGCTAACTGTTACTTCTGCCTTCACAGTTCGGGACTTTCACCCTAGAGATTACACCCTGGATAGGCTACACTTAGTTGGACAGAAATTTTAAGGTCAAGTAGACTACAGATAACACGTTTGAGGAGAATCTACTATGGCTAAAAAAGAACGTCGAACATTTACCACGGAATTCAAACAACAGATCGTCCAGCTTTATCTGAATGGGAAACCAAGAAAAGATATTATAAGGGAATACGATCTTACACCCTCATCATTGGATAAGTGGGTGAGTCCAAGTCAAACCTCCGGTTCGTTCAAGGAAAAAGATAATCTGACTCCAGAAGAACAAGAGCTGATTAAATTAAGAAAAGAAAATAAGCAGCTTCAAATGGAGAACGATATTTTAAAGCAAGCCGCGCTGATACTAGGACGAAAGTAAATGTGATCAAGAACAATCTACACAAATACTCGATATCAGCAATGTGCAAAGTCCTGCAAATCCAAAGAAGTACCTATTATTATGAAGCAAAAGAAAGGGCTTCAGAGAATGACTTAACCTCTACTATCATCGAGATATTCAAAAATAGTCGTCAAAACTATGGTACTCGTAAGATAAAGGTGGAGCTTAGAAAGCTTGGGCACCAAGTATCAAGGCGAAGGATTGGCCGAATTATGAATGAACAGGGATTAGTATCGAGATACACAGTTGCCCAGTTTAAACCTCATTCAAAAGATTGTAACGAATCCACGCAGAAAAATGAGTTGAATAGAGCCTTTAATTAGGAAGAAGAATTGACTGTGGTTGTAAGCGATTTAACATATGTAAGAGTCAATCAAAATTGGCATTACGTATGTATATTTGTCGATCTCTTTAACCGAGAAATCGTTGGATTTAGTTCAGGTCCGAATAAAGATGCAGCCTTGGTTTATCGGGCTTTTTCATCCATTAAGAAAGACCTGCGAAAAATAGAGTATTTCCATACAGATCGAGGAAGTGAATTCAAAAATAAGCTAATTGATGAAGCTCTAGAAACTTTTAAAATCAAGCGATCTTTGAGCATGAAAGGCTGCCCTTATGATAATGCCGTGGCAGAAGCAACATTTAAGATCATTAAAACTGAGTTTGTTAAAGGGCAACACTTTACTAGTTTAGAAGAATTAACAAGGAGAATTACGAGACTATGTTCATTGGTTTAACCACATTCGAATTCACGGAACATTAGGCTACTTAAGCCCGATAGAATACAAACTTGGACACCTTAAAAAAACTGTCTAGTTTTGTGTTGACAATCCACCCATGCCGGGCGCACATATAAAAAGCATCTGCACTAGATGTGCAGGTGCTATCACTCCATTCTATAGTGTATTATGCACTTTTATGTGCACGTACTTTTATACTTGTTTTATTAACTCCCTTATGATTAAGGATTAAGCAAAAAAGGGAGAGAATAGATAATAATAGAAAACCTAAAACATAATCTCCTGCTAAATCTTTTGTCAAGCCAAGGACAATTGGAGGAAAAAAGCCTCCAACTCCTCCAATTGCACCGACAATCCCTGTTACCGCACCTGTATTTCCTTTAGAGATTTCAGGTACCATCTTGAAAACAGCACCATTTCCTATCCCTAACAATATAGAGATGATCAAACAATTTATACTAAAGAAAAGGAAGTTTTCCATAGTAAAAGCAATGAACACCCCACATAATGTTACTCCACTAAAAACTAGAGTCAACAACCCTTTTGCTCCAAAAACGGTCGGAAAGATAGCCACCAAATGGACGTATAAGCGTAGCCATTACGACGAATATAGCTGTTTTTATTCCAGCTTCAAGGGCTGTAATACTAAAGAGATCATTCAAAAATGTAGGTAAATAAATACTGAAAGTCACAAAAGTTCCAAATGTAAGGAAGTAAAAAAACGATAAATACCATGTTTCTTTAAATTTTAATACGGAAAGAGATTCCTTTAAAGTCTTATGTTTACTTGTTCTTTGTACATCTTTTGTTCCTACCCAGAAAAGAATTGACATACATGCCATAGCAATTGCAAGGTTCCAAAATACCCATGAAAGACCAAAAGAGCTAAAAATGGATGGTATCAAGAAATTTGCTACAGCTGATCCTAAATTTCCCATCCCTCCAATTCCTAAGATCAAACCTTGTTTTTGTGGAGGATACCATTTAGATACATAGGTTTTGGAAATAACAAATGTTGTTCCTGCCATCCCGATAAAGAATGCCCAAAATAACAACATGGCAAAAGAATCTGCAAAACCTGCTCCAACCATGGGTAAGATAAGCAGTAACATAGTCAACGCAAAAATTCTTCTCCCGCCATATCGATCTGTTAAAATCCCCATTGGAATACGCATTAAAGACCCCAATAATACTGGGGTAGCAATAAGAATGATTTTTTGAGTAATACTTAACTGATAAATTTTTTGAATTTCTGTAGCAATCGGTGCAAAAACCGACCATACGGTAAATGAGACAATCATTGACACAGTTGATAAAACTAATACCGATGTTTGACCATTTGTATTCTTCATAAAGACCACCTTGTGATTCTCTTGGTGCTAAATGTTTAAGTCCAAGATACTATTTAACTTAAATTAAAATCATATATTTACAATTCTCGTCGAGCACCGTTATTGATCAACAATTTCATGATAAGAATGTTTATTTCAATTAATCATTAATATAAAACAGGAGATTTTTTTGAAAATACTACTCTTATTACTAATATTAAAAATGATAGATGGCCGATGTTTTTCATTGTGATTTCCTCCTATTTTGTCTGAACTTTTTGTTAATATAAAAATATCACTTTTTTTAATATCTTCACATTAACTTGTAAGGAAATATGACATGGAATTTATACAAGTATGGTGCACCACTCGTTTTTTGTAGATGATTTTCGATGTGATTAGCATTGGAACCCCAAGTGTTCCCATTACGGCCCCCATTTTATCCGGAGGAGCAAGTCGAAAAACCATGGCCATTCCTATTGGAGCAACCATTCCTCCGCCCAGCATAGAAAAACAATATATATAGAATGTAATAACTTACTAATAGCCATTTTGAATGTAACTTATTTTTCATAAAGGAACTTACTATGCGTTTAAAGACAAGTTTAGTATTTTAACGGTCTATGTTTATAGACAATAAGGAAGGTTATTTACTATTAAAATAGGCGGACCAACTACCGATAAGAGAAGCTTTCAGGAATCATTGCTATACTCCAGATGAAGTTGTGTTTCCGTAGCAAAATGAGAAGATTAAGGATCTCAAAAATTAGCAGGGTTGATTCCTTTTTTCGATATCAATACTTTTACTTAAAAAATTCAAATCCCAATGCTATTGGACTACTCAATTCCTTTTTAGTAGCATTCTCACAAAAATAAAAAGTCCCAAAAGGGTTTACTCTATTGGGATTGTGAAGGATTGCTACTTAAGCTAACTGGCAGTTTAGTTTAATTCGAATAATCTCCCTTAATAAGTAAAAGATAATAAAAATTATTTTTCGGAGGTTATAATATGTTCAATGAAAAAACAAAGCTTACATCATTATTTTGGATTGCCATTCTTGGTTTGTTCTTAACAACCATATATTCAATTTTACTTGGTATTTTAGGCTATAGAACAATGAATAGGATTGATTATATATATAAGCAAAATAAACAAAAGAAAAATAATGGTAATTAAAAAAGAAGCTAAAACCTGCTTCGTTAACTTAATAAAAAAGGATTGTCTAAGTAAGTGATCAAAAATGACTGAAGTAATCATTTTGAACTTTTAAATTTTTTCAATGTAACAAAACATTCATTAAGTTACATTTATTTTTTACCTGGATACAAACAAAACTACAAATGCAGCTGATGCTTTTTCAATAAGCTCATATTAAAATATTTTCTTTGCATCACTAGATAAGTTTCTTACATGTTTAAGATATTTTGACATGCTTGTATCATCGTGAACTAGGTATGTAAACAAACAATGCTTTGCTAGTCTTTAACTAAAGTCCGAAACAATTCGCAGGTAACGAATATAGAATTCCATAATTTGTCATAATCACTTACGGAATAGGTTTCTTTATACATCTCCCAATGTGATTCTGGGAGATATTTTTTGAAATACTTTCCCATCTTTCCTGTTGAAACCTGAAAGTCATTTTTAGTCCCATCCACCTTGAAACCATCTCGTCTAAGGAAACTTTAGTGGCATGTTCAAACATAAGTTTTGCATATGGTAATTCATCTCTCCAAATTCCTTTTGCAACGTTTTGAAGACACCACCAAAAATTATTACAACAGCTCACGAAAAGCGCTTCTGTTGGTTTTTTTACATGGTAGTCAACATCCGATGGAGCAGGGATAAGTGACAGACAGTTGTCCTTATCTAATAATGGAATGGTAAGTTTATCTTCTACATATCCTTCAATCATTGATTCTTTTGTTTCGATGGGAAGATCAATACGATTTCCATCAGTAAAAAGCATTAAATATCCGTAAGAACGATCAAAATTCTTTTCTACACCGCAAGCTTGATCTAATTTATCAGGCTCTTGGATCATAATCAATTCCCCAAATTTATTAATCCATTCTTCATCTTCTATAAAAGAGGCTGTTTCCGTGACTACATATACAATGTCGTAATCCTGAAAAATATCTTTTGGAGCATTGGGATTTGTCCTTGAACCGTTCATATAGACCGCTCGAATTCGTTCATCTTTTTGAGCTACTTCTAATATTAAATCCAACATTTCTTGATCACTTCTCACTACTATTCACCTCGCACAATGTAAATATCCTCGTGTATTTGCTTCTTCTGACCATCTATTTTAATTCTTTTTAAAGAATGATATTTCCTGTATATTTTAAAATCTTTAACTAAACTCCCCGTTAACTTAAAAAACAAAGGCCTTGTGTTTCAATGTAACAAAACCTCTATTATGTTACATAAATAAAAGTCACCCTTAAGGGTGACTCAGATTGTAGACAAAAGGCA
>NZ_JAGGQY010000064.1:0-24177 GCF_018613105.1 Bacillus sp. ISL-77 | reverse complement strand
GGCTGTGCACATTGTGAGAGGAGACGTCAAAACAATAAGGAGTTGCACCTTCCAATGGATATACATGATGAAGAAAAGTTTTATTGAATGGAAAGATAGGGATAAAGAAATGTTGACAAATGCAACACTCCTCAATCATAATAACTTTAGACTAGTAAATAAGGGGAATAAGAGATGGGTTTTTTAGTAGGTGTTAAAGAGGCGGGGGAAATCCTTGGTTGGGATCGGAGAAAGGTCTCCACCTATCATCTGCGTGGTGTGCTGCCTAAGCCAGTAATCAACTTATCAAGTGGTCCCATTTGGCTTCGGAAACAGATTGAATATTATAAGACTAGTAAAGAGTTGGGTGTAACTACGTATTATATTGATGAAGAAAAAGTATATGAATGCAAACATAATTATCCTATGAAAGAAACAAACTATTCACCTGAAGAAATTAAGGAATGTATGGGGAATTATATTGTTTATCAGGAAAAGGACATCCAACAACTGATAAGTGCCATTCTGGAAAAGAAACCGATTGCTCAGTTCCTTTCTTTTGAATCCATCAGCTATCTACATGATTTGGGTATTTTGGATTCGGATGTTTTCCATGATTACATCCACAAATACTCAAATGAATACATAGGGACGACTAGGGAAGGACGGGATTAAGAATCATGTTAAATACCTTGCAAAATAATTTTTTGAAAATTACGAAAACGATTTTTCCAGATCATCCTCAACTCTTTGACGAGTGGACCGATGATATCGGTCATCTTATGGCAAGTCAAGTGGATTATCAGCCTTGCCAATCCTTAAAGGCGTTTTTCGTGATCATAGATCGTTTAGCAAAAGATCATGAATTGAAATTTGAGAGTATGGAAAATTGGGTCCAAGATTATAAAGATGAGATAAGAAATTTTGTCCTACCATACATTCGGATCGTTGGGGAAGATAGTGCCCCCTATTCCTTAAAGTCTAGCAATAGACAAGTAATAAATTCTTTGTTAAATCAGAATTTTGCAGAGTCCGGTTCAGCTTTATTATTTCATAAATTAAGGGAGACCATCAGTAAAAATGAATTTGACATTGCAAGAGAAATACCCACTGCAAAGATTGCGGAGAAGGCATTAGAAGCGACTGCTCAAGTAAGATCCGAAAATGCTTATCTAAAAATGAAATCCAATGCAGCGATTGAGCAATGGAAAAATCTCACCTCTCAAGCCATAACCTCGATGGATGACTTAACGGCAGACATTTTCGATATCGTTTCGATTCTGTGGATGCAGCAGGCCACTCATAAAGATCAAATGATTCATTTCCACACGGATGACGCCTTGAATCTAAGGAGATTGCAAGGGCGGAGCGAAGAGTCTGACGGCTATCAAACCTCGTATCGCAAAAAAGAACGGGATGATATTATGAAAAGGTTGGCAGCACTGACGACCATTTGGATCAGGATTGAACGAGAAAATTTGAGGTTCATCAATGAGGATCAGGGTAACTTTGATGAAATAGGGCAAGTTCAATTCAATCCCCTGTTTTTGATTGATAGCGTAACCGTTGCCTATCGGGGAGAGAATCCGATTGGTATTTATGAATGCAGCATTCGTCCAGGGGAAATACTTGCGAACTTCTTGTACGGATCCCAAAAAAGCAGTGGTTTTTTAGCATTAAAGACGCTCGAATACCATCCAACAAAGCAAAAGTACCATAAACGGTTATCGCGATACCTATCCTGGCAGTGGAGAATTCGCCAAAAGAGTGCGGATTATCTAAGAGCCTATCATATCGGTGGAGAGAAAGGACTCTTAAAAGTCATGGATTTGGATGTGAACCCGCGATATGGTTCAAGGATCAAGGAACAATTTGAAGAAATATTAGATACACTGCAGCAGGACGGAATCATTAAAGAGTGGAGTTATAAAGAAAAAGACTTAGAACAGCAGATTGAGCAGGAACGAAACTGGTTTGCAAACACCTGGTTGAAGGCCCGTGTTCAAATTATTCCTCCTACTGAAATCACAGGAATTGGTGATGACAGGGATTTATTGATGATTGAAGACTACGACTATGAAACGGTAAATTTTTCGACCATGTTGAAGGGGTTGACGAAATTAGAGGTTGCAGCTTCCATTGAAACAGTCGAAGAAAAGTTGGTGACTCCTGAAAACATCAGTAGGGAAAGAAATGACCGAGGATTAAGTATTTTAGTGGCAGCAAATCAAATAGGTATTTCCCACAGTACCTTATCCCGGTATGAAAGGCACTTAATTAAACGCCCGTATACCGAGAATTTAGAAAAAATGAAGGAATGGCTAAATGCAAAATAAGCATCGAAATTCGGTGCTTATTTTTTTATTTAAAATTGTTCCAAGTGTTTATCATTATAGTGATTTATTCGAATTTTTCCATTCGCTTTAACACTTATAACAATCCCCTTCTCCTTGGATTAAGAATGGTGAAATTTATGGAAAGAAACAATATGGATTTAGTTAAAATACTTTGTAGGTAGAGGGTTTAAAGTCCCATCAAGGCCATCCATAAGGTAGCAATTGGTAGGTTGAATATAAAACGGAGTTTTGCCCTAACTTAAGTTATAAGAACCGCCTTAAGGCGGAACAATAGCGTTAAAATACTGCTGTCATAACAACCTTTTTTTCGGGGGTCTGTAAGACTTTTTTGCTTCCTATTCCCCTTCCCTTCTATTGAAGTTGATAATTTTTTTACTGCATTCTTGGATATCTTCATAATAGAGAAGTATCCTTTTAGAAAAGTTCATTTCTATTGCCATGGCCATACCCCCTGCAAAAAATAGAGGTTGAGTATTAATAAGGATACCCTTCTATGCAAATTAAGTCACTGGGCTTAACTTGGTGCATGTAATTTCACCAATAAATATAAATATAATCCTCCTCTGTGGTGTCTCGGAGCCAACTTCAGTAAGCTCGGACGACTATGCTTTGCCGATCCAGGGTACAAATCCTGTAGTTGATGGATCATTTCCAGAATGCATATTCTTCTCAACCTTTCTTCTTTGCAATTATCTTGCAGCTGTGTACCGTTGAATTAATCTATAATTTCCATTTTTTTTATTTTCATAAAGTTGTAGCTTGGTAGCTTGGATAAATTTATGGAAAAACTCCTTTTCGATTAAAATACCTAATTATTGAAACAATAGCAATTATTAATTAGGAGGAATGTATGCTTAAAGAATTATTATCTATAATGTTAATTTACACTGTTGTATTCTTTTTATTCCTAGGGATAACTTTTCTTTGGGTGCTACGGATTAAAAGGTAATTTCCATTACACATCCCTCTTGTTTTTCTTCTTTGTTTTTAATTGCTTAAATTAATAATTATATTGTTATTAATATTATTGATTTTATATTTATTATTATTGTTATGAATGACATATATATCGTTATCAACATTGATAATATTTTTTTATTATTGTTTTTCAAAATATCATTAATTTATTGTTTTCTGTTGATCTAAATTATTTTTATTTTTAACTGTTATTCTTTGGAAATACCAAAATCAGGAAGAATCTTTAATGTTTATCAAAACCAAATGGATGATAAATAAATGCTAAACAACATGTGGATAAGGACGTAATTTGATTGACCTATTTTCTTTATCCCTGAAATATTAAATAGGAATAGATATTTCATTATTATCATTAACATTAACATATATTATGGTGTTATTATTGATATTGTTGTGTACTTTATTAATGTTTTGTATAACATCATTAATTGATTAGTTGTTTTATAAAAGATCTAATTTGTTGCAATTATTAATTAATATTTTGAAAATACAGAAAACGGGTATAGGGACGATGGTTAAATATTTTGTAACCAATGATGATAAATGAATGCTAACAAATATGTGACAAGGAAGGAATTTGATTGACCTTATTTCTTTATCCCTTGAAATGATAAATGGTAAAAATATAATTCATTATTAGTGTTAAAATAGACATATGTTATATTGTTATTATTGATATTGTTGTGTACTTTATTAATGTTTTGTATAACATCATTAATTGATTAGTTGTTTTATAAAAGATCTAATTTGTTGCAATTATTAATTAATATTTTGAAAATACAGAAAACGGGTATAGGGACGATGGTTAAATATTTTGTAACCAATGATGATAAATAAATGCTAACAAATATGTGACAAGGAAGGAATTTGATTGACCTTATTTCTTTATCCCTTGAAATGATAAATGGTAAAAATATAATTCATTATTAGTGTTAAAATAGACATATGTTATATTGTTAATATTGATATTGTTGAGTATTTTAATAATGTTTTATATAACATCAATTGGTTTGTTGTTTTATAAAAGATCTAATTTGTTGTTATTAATAATTGCCATTTGAAAATACAGAAAACGGGTATAAGGAGGATGCTTAAATATTATTTTGTAACCAATGATGATAAATAAATGCTAACCAATATGTAGATTAAGTAGACCTTTGATTGACCTAATTTCTTTATCCCTTGTAATGTTAGGTGTGTTAAAAAATATATATCATTATTAGTGTTAAGATTAACATATATATTATTGTTATTTTTGTTATCATTGTGTAATTTAATAATGTTTTGTACAACATCATTATTGGCTTTGTTGTTATTTTTTATTGTTACTAGAATATAAGGAAAATGGGTAGAATGACTTTAATCTTTATGTTTATTCTAAAATCGTAGCATTTTTCTATTCCTCTATATAATTCAAAAAACGAAAAACCCTAGTGAATCACTGGGTTTAAAAGGGGCTTTTACATTCACATATCCCAAAAGTCGCTCATTTTCGCTTGTGGATCCACTTTACGTATCGCTTTTAATAGTTTTTTCATGACGTCCTGGCGTGGAATGTAGTCTTTATCACTACATGCTTTAGTAACTGTATTTTTACTAACGTTAGCATCCTTAGCGAGATCTTGTTGTTCTAATCCTTTTTGATCTATCCACTTCCCCAGCTGACTCCGTGGTTTGCCTATACCCCACATTTTTTATTACTCCCTTCTAATTCTTCTTATTCCCCAGTCTTGACTCTTAATCCCAAAAATATTCGATTGATTCCAAAAAAGTTGGGAATAATGGACAAGCTATGGCACATACCTTGTACTAAGGACGTCAAGAGACGTCATAAAAGGGGGTATTTAGATGATCACTAATGAATTGAAAATATTTAGGGATATGGAAATCGAATGGATTATTAATAGGAATGAATGTTATGGATGTTCAATTAATTACAAGTACCCGTACCCTAAAAATGAAAAGGTGGCGTTTTCTTATGGTATATAGACCTACCATTCGTTATGATGAAGTATTCAGAACCCATGTGGATGCCCTCTTTCATGCTACTCATTTAGATCGGAATCAGATTATAAGGGCAGCTCTTTTTACGGCTGTCCATTCAAAAGAGTTTCATAAGTTATTAAAGCCCTATCAAAGGCGTGACGTCCCTCTACCTCCTCCTCTATGGTCGCTAGAACAGAACAGTTTATGGCTACAGCAGTCCCCTAAAGTAAACACTGGAGGGAAGGACGTCAATGAAGAGCAGACAAAAGCAGGAGAAATAATCAAGGATAATGAAAACACTATGAAACTAGTTCTCGAAAGTGAAAAAAAACGGAATATCCGATTCGAACAGGCTAAGATTCCTTCCGAACCAATTAAGATTACAGGCGGATTGGTTTTTACACTGGATTAGAATAAAGGGAGAGTATAAGTTACTTAATTCAAAGAGAATCGGTGGATTAACGATGGGCCTTAAAGGAATTTTGCTTATTACGGGTACTTGCTAACTTAGAAATCCTTTTTAAAAGGAAGCCTGGTTATTGTTTGATGATGTACAATTTTTTATATTGTAAGCTCTGGCTTTATTTTGAGTTTTTTCTACAATTAAGGTTCTCGTTTGATGGTTTCCCACCTGATATCGTTTCTAAAGGGCCGATTTCAGGTGAGAAAGAATACTTTTCTGTATTTTATCTGAATTCCCCTGTTCTTTTATCTGGTTGATGAAGTCTAAATAAAGGATCGTCAACAAATCCTCAATTGTTACATGCTGGTCGTTCAGATAAGGGGTGAGGTCATGTAAAAAGATCTCTCCTCTTAATATTTCAGATTCCTTCATTTGAATTGTGATATAAGCTTTCTTCTCTTTTTCTGATTCCTCCTCGTTGATCTCCTCTTCAATTGATTCAAATGAAAAAACATTTTTTGTCAAAGCCTTCATAACTCGTTTTTCTACTTTCTTTTCTCCTAAATATCGTGCTTTTCCTGACACCAGGAACCCTGCAACCTGCTTATTTATATTACCTTTTTTGATCTGGGTAAGGAAATCCTTATAAAGCAGATGAATCAGGACGGCTAAATCAAATCCTCGAGGCACATCATCAAATACATCGAACATGTCGTCGATAAACACTTCCCCTCTTATATAATCGTAGTAACCGGTGACAATGGTTAGGTACTTTCGGTTTCCTAGCATATAGTCCAAAAAGCCTTTTGGAGAAGAGAGGCCTTGTAATTTTTTTTGAAGGAGATTCAACTTACTGTAGGATTTCTTCAAGAGAACCACCCTTTTCAATCCAATTCAAGACGCTGGCCATTATAATGAAAACGACCTTACGTTCTGATAATTGTTTTTGAATGGCCAGTCCATACGGACCACCAATTCCGTTGTAACTATTTTCTTTCAGCATGGTATGCATGTAGGTTTTGGTATCTTTATAATCCTGAACCCAGTCCACTATATCGATATGATCTAACCCGAACTGTAAGAGAGTAGTATTAAATGCTGTTTGGGTTAAAGGTTGTCCCTTTTTAGTTTGAAAAAATCTCTCCATTTGCTTACAGAGGGTGCGCAATTTCATCTGCATGATAGGTGTAACCGGGAACTTGATATTGTGGCATTTGTCCGACCGAGTTTGTCGTCTTTTCTTAGGGAAACTTGTTAGTTCCTCTTTTTTTGAAATAATTTTTTTTGAATGAGCGTTTTGAAACATTGGGTTTAAGCTCTCCACTTTCCTTCTCCCCCTCTTACTTTCTCAATCTAGCTCATGGTCACTTTTCCACTTTTCCGTGTTTTATTAGATATATAGTGAGGGAAGGTGAATTATAGAACTCTTTTGTATATTTTTTTAGAATAAGGGAATACTGGCTACTACGAATCTCTAGAAAGGAAGGATGAACATGTCCAATAAAAAGAAGGATAAAAGTGTATCAAAGCAGTTAAAAAAAGCAGTCAAAGATGCAAAAAAGGCGGGCGTGAAACTGGTTAAAGTGGAAGTGCGATAAGGAATTCAAAGATTTGAGATAAACACAGGGAAAACATCTGCTAAAAAGAGGATTATTGCCCTATTCTTGATTAATTATAGAGTTGAAAAAAAGATTAGATTTGAAGAGGTTGTTTAATAATTAAATAGATTAGTTTAGAAACATCTATCTTATGTCTCCTTTTCCTCATTTTCGGTTTTATTAAATATATTAGAAGGAGTTAAACCTTTGGTTCAAGTTACAAGTGAATGTTTCAAACGTCTATTATATCGGTGTTTGGTTAAAATGACGTCATAGAATTCTCCTTCCATTCTTAACAATTTAAAGAGCAGAGGTATACAAAATAAAGAGAGAATAGGCCTTTTTTGAAAATATAAACTCTTTTTATCAGGGTTAATATTAAGACCTAAAAAGACTTTTTTCTGGTTATTGTTATCCCCTGACTTTTGAGCTTATCTTTGAGGTATCCGATTTTTCAAAAGCTGTTAGTGCAAGTGAATCCATCATGTTTAGAAAATTTTTATAGCTTTTCATGGAAAGACGTCAGTTTGTCGGATTAGGACATCCTGCATACATCTCCAATTCAAGGTAATCGGATCTTTTAATTTTAAAAAACAACAGAATTATTCACATGGAATAAATAAGCTGCTTACATTTTCCGGATTCCTTCAATAAATTGTTTTTATCACAATGATTTTCACCGTTTGCCCAGGATACTAAGGTTTTTTTAGGAAATCCGTTATTCGTAATACATTACTGTAATTTTTTATATGAAATTTTATATTTGGACTTTTAAGATCAATATTGTTCGAAGTATACAATTTGTAAACATTAAAAATAAACCTGTAGATAGAGATTGATAGTGTCATTAATGATAATATATAACAATTTTATATTTATTATTATTGTTATAATTAACATATATTTTGTTGTCGTTATCAACATGGTTTTTTTTATTGTTCTTATTTATAAAATTTCCCTTTAGATTAGTTTGGCTTCAAATTTCAATAATCCCAACCTCTAAATCATTTAATTTAACGCGGTTAATTATGTGCCTTTATAGTTCTTTTACAGGAAATCTTAATCCACTAACTCCTTTGTTTGTGAAACAGAAAAAGGCTGCGCACCACTATTTAATTTTTTATTATGTCTTCAAAATCTTTAAGTTATGAAAAAACTTATTTAAGGTTTTGCCTGACGCATAGGGTTTATACCTATCTAATTCTCTCTAAAACGGTAATTTATTGATATGAAATTAAAAACTCCCCAGCAATGCTGGAGAGTTAACAAACTTACTCTTCTTTTTTGGATAAACAGCGATCACATTCAATCAAATAACTTTCTGCTTGCTCTTGCATATGCTGCCTGCATTCAGGACATTCCTTTTTTTGCAAATTGCGGAAAAATTCAACCGGACTAACTAACATTTAAATCTCCTCCTTTATTAATACAGTTAGTTTTTATTTCTCTTGTTATAATACAGTATAAATGAAAAATGGAAAAATGAGTAGACCTTTTTTAAAAAAATATGCACAATTTTTAAAAATAAGATTTTTTAATTCCTAATTTTACAATTTTCTTTTTTGGATGTTAATTGTTTTAGGCTTATCCCCTTATTCTCCCCCGGTATCAATTTGCTCCACTTCCACATATAAATCTGGATCCATAGAAAATGAGGACAAAACCTTCTTTCTTTTATTTGCAATGTTTCTTTCCAGAAGTTATATCTCAGAAATAATGATTATCTTAACCATTAACAGCACCAACATTATTATTTTTATTGTCATTAATAACATATGTTTTGATAATGGTTTTAATATGAATGTAAATGTGTTTTTTATCAGTCGTGACATCTTTATTTTTATTTGACTGTTTTAGTTATACTTAATAATTGAGTAATTTGTTACCAAACTTTTTCTAGAGGGACATATTAAATAAATTCAATTTAATTATTAAGGGTGGGCAACAGAAAAAAGTGGCTTTGCTCGGAAATTTGAAAAATGAATGTGTAATCCACTTTCATCTAATTGGCTAATTTAATATTTATAATTTCTATGTTATCCGAAACGATCTTTTAACATAATGATCCTAGGTTAAAATTTCACTACATCGGGGGAATGAAGATTTTAAAGAGGAATATAAAACAATATTAACATATAAAAAAACATATAAATTAACATATATATTAATGTTAATTTATATGTTCAGAACTGACTAACCATAGTAATCGATTCGTTGCTGCGATTTGTAACGATCCATGAATATTAGTTTCATCTGTTCACTATGAATGGTTGTTTGATGGTGCCGAATTTGATTCATGTTAATATCGAGGAGGTTGATGACCCACTAGTTTTCGCAAGGAAAGTTAGAACAGAATATGCACTAATAGAGTTCTTTAGTTGGATAACAGGTGGTGTGCAAACTGGTTAATACGGAGTTCGAAATGAAGCTAACCATTTAATAAGCATTAAATATGTTAAATTATATGTTAATACATGTTATAACATATAAAACAATTTTAACACTATTGTTCATTTGACCTTTTTCTAAAAACTTTAAAGAGATAATCTAAGTTAATAACTCATACCTTTATTGAAACTGTATGAAGTTATTTTTCCTCAATAAGTCCTTACTCAATTTTCTTATTTCTTTGATAATCAGTTAAAATTCTCCCCTTTTTCTCCCTTTGCAGCTATTTTATCAACTTCCGATGATTAGTCTGAATTCATTTAAAATGAGGCAAACGAAATAAAAAGGGTGTATATGATAGAACTAACCAAGCCCAGTAAATTTAACGAATTATTTACGATAAAACTTTAAAATATAATTCAATATATATCTTAAAATACATATATATATATTTCAGTAGGTAATAACGCTAAGGATGTTCTTTAATAGAGAAAAGAAAAAGCAACTGATTTATTCACATGAAATAAATTAGTTTCTTACATTATTTACCTATTTTCGGCTTCCTTCTTTTTATTGATTTGTTATCCTATTCATCTTCAACTTTTCATCAACACTTGGAGAATACTTACATTGGTTAAATAAGTGTGGTATTGGTTTAGCTCAAACCGATCTTCATGAATACACCGGTTTATGTTCTAAGATCACTATTTTACCCCTTTTTATAACTTCTATATATATGATTACCAAGCTATTAATCTTTTATTCATAAATTAATTTAACCTTTTTTTCTTCAATTTTAAATGCCTAGGAAACCATAGTCTTTTTGGTGGGGCTTTATTCGTATTATAATTTTATTTTCGAATTTTTGTGGTTCGATGGATACCTTTGTAATTAAAAATTAGATTATCGAAATTGCGACTTTCTTCATTATGATTACTTTTGACAGAAGTAAATATTCAAAAGATCATTTATTGATAAATTATAATGATTATTGTTATTTTTAACATATATTTTATTGTTATTATTAATATTATTTTATTATGTATTATTATTATACTAATGATTCCATAAGCGTTATAAAAGTTAATATATCACTATGTTTTGTCACTATAGATATAAGGAATATATTGTTCAGGAACTAAATCTAACTACCGTGTGACTGCTAGAATAAAGTGAACAGTTTACGCCAAATAAATATGAACACTTATTTACTAGAATACCTATTGCCTTTATCATAGATTATTAGCTTCTAAGATAAAGGCAGGAGGATTTGGAAGGTGGATAAGTTTGAAATGTACATACAGATTAGAGGGATGGTTGGTCAGGGATACAGCGTTTCAGCTATCTCAAGAAAGTTAAAGATATCAAGAAATACAGTGTATAAGTACCTTGAGAAGTCACCAGATGAAATGGCAGAATGGACAGCATCAACCATGATCAGAACGAAGAAATTGGATATACATAAAGAGTTGATCTTGAATTGGTTAAGAGAATACCCGGACATCAGCACAGGTTAATGATTGGCTGAGAGAGAAATTCCCTGCCTTCAAAGTTGGTGAAAGTACCGTACGGAATTATGTGAAGGAACTTCGAGAGGAGTTTTCTATCCCTAAAGAGGCCCAGAAACGAAACTATGAGGCAATACCTGATCCTCCTATGGGTGAACAAATACAGGCTGACTTTGGCTTTGTCACCGTTAGAAATAAAGTTGGAAAGCCGGTCAAACTCATGTTTATCGTATTTGTGCTTGCGCACTCGAGATACAAATATGTTTGGTTTCAGAATCGTCCTTTTACTACCAAGGATGTAGTTGAAGCCCATAAGAAAGCGTTTATTGCTTTTGGTGGAGTCACTAAGGAAATTCTATATGATCAAGATCGTTTGTTGGTAGTCTCCGAAAATGAAGGCGATCTCCTTCTGACTGAGGAATTTCAGCAGTTTGTCAATGAAGTAAAGTTTAAGGTGGTTTTATGCCGAAAGGCAGATCCTGAAAGCAAAGGAAGGGTCGAAAACGCCGTGGGATTCATCAAGAAAAACTTTGTACTACATAGAGTTTTTCACAATATTGATTCCTGGAATGAACAATGCCAGCACTGGTTGAGCAGAACCGGAAACGGTAAAATCCACAATGGGACAAAAAGAAGACCCGCCGATGTGTTTCTCCTGGAAAAGCAACACATGAGGCAGGTTAGCCTATTAAATCATAATAGTAATACTAGTATAACAAGAAGAGTACGGAAGGACAACACGGTATTATTCCTTTCGAACCGTTATACGGTGCCTCTCGGCACTTATCAGAAATACCCGGAAGTTCAAATAATGAGAAATAAAGAAAATAAACTAATCATTTATGTCAAAGAGACAGGAGAAGTATTGGCAAGTCATTCAATCAGCCCTGATAAAGGTCAACTGATTCGTAATACATCCCATCAGCGTGACCGTTCCAAAGGACTTAAGGAATTAATGGAGGCTGTGGGTAGCCACTTTACAAACAGTGAGATGGCCCAGATGTATTTTCAGGAACTACGAAACAGATATCCTAGATATCTCCGTGATCAGTTGAATATCATAAAAAAGTGTATTGATGTTAGTTCTGTCGAAGTTCTTGATGATTCACTTGCGCTTTGTATGGAAAGACAACTGTTTAGAGCTAACGATTTTCAGGATGTTGTCCATCTGTTGAAACGCCAGCGTCAAGTTAACATGAACAGTCCAAGCGCTATCGCTGATTCAAAACCAACATCTGCCGATGTAGAGGAATTGCCGTTACTTAACGCACAAGCTAAGCAGCGTCCATTTGACCACTATGTCGCAATCATGGAGGGAATTAAATGAGACAAATCCAGCAACTTCAGGATGCCCTTGTATCTCTCCGTCTCTCGGAAGTTTCAAAAGAGCTTCCCGCTATTCTGGCAAAAGCCGAGAATGATCAAGTTAGCTATCTTTCTTTCTTAAATACTCTGGTAGAGTACGAACGAAACAAAAGAGATGAAAAGAACATGGAAAAAAGGCTTAAGCTTGCCTCTTTTCCATGTATAACCCCTATGGATGATTTTAAATTAGAGGAACAGGAATCATTGAGCCAAAAGGAATTTAATCAATTGAAGGAACTGGCGTGGGTGGAGCAGCTCTTTAACGTAATCCTATTGGGCCCTCCAGGAGTCGGTAAGACCCACTTGGCAGTAGGACTCGGATTGGAAGCCATCCAGAAAGGCTACAAGGTTTCATTTATATCAATGGGTGAATTGGTCCACACGTTAAAAACTCTAGACATCACGAGGAAATCACAAACTAGGATAAAAAGAATTAAGGACTCTCACCTAGTCATCATTGACGACTTGATGTACGCAGCTATGGATCCGAGAGAAGCCAACCTTTTCTTTCAGCTAGTCAATGATTTATATAACCATTCATCTATCATCCTTACGTCCAACCGATCTCCGAAGGAGTGGACAGAATTGCTTGGGGATGTAGGTGTAGCTACAGCCATATTAGACCGTCTGATTCATCGTGCAGAGATTGTGAGCTTCAATGAAGATAGCCATAGAATGAGAAACAGACAAAGGATTTTTAATGAAGAAAGTGTTCAAAATTAATAAGCAAAATTGTTCATTTCTACTTGACGCTCACATACCGGCGATCATATGTGAAATAAGGAGTATTAGATTAGGTTAATCGTATATGCAATCTCACATTAAAATCATATTCTGATATGAAGAGGCGAATGCCTAAAAGGACACTAAGAATTTAAAAAACTACGAATGTGAAAATGACCAAAACTAACAACCGCAAGCCCCTGCATTCATGTATGGGGTAAGGTTGTTTTTTATTGATTTTTTCAGAACAAACGTTCCTTTAAATTAGCATTAGATAGAATAATTTGGTATAATATGGGTATGAAAAGTCTAATACAATATAAAAGTAATAATAACGTAGTATATTCATGCAAATATCATGTGGTTTGGTGTCCTAAATATAGAAGGAATGTATTGGTGGATGGAGTAGATGAAAGACTTAAATCTATTCTATTAGAGGTGGCAGAAGAAACGAAATCTGAAGTAATCGAAATGGAAATTATGCCAGATCATGTTCATCTACTTGTTGAATGCGATCCGCAATTTGGAATTAATAAACTAATAAGAATGATGAAGGGTAGAAGTTCTCGTTACTTATGCGGTGAATTCCCATGGTTAAAAAGTAGAATTCCTTCTCTATGGACCAATAGCTATTTTGTTTCCACTGTTGCAGGACAACGCTAGATGTTGTAAAACAGTATTGAAAATCAAAAAGGGGTGTAAAACCATGGCAGCAAAAAAAGAAAGAACACCTTCTTTTATCGCAACGATTCGGTTAAGAACGAATGCAAAGGAAGAAAAGCTGCTTTTGTTGTTGTCTGATTGTGGAAGACAGCTTTATAATGCGTGTTTAGGAGAAAGTTTGAAGAGGATAAAGACTATTCAAAACACCGAATTATATAAGGAAACCGTCCGATTATCTAAAACTTCGGAAACAGATATTGAGAAACGTAGAGCTAACTTTAAACATCTTAATGCGACTTTTGGATTTACTGATTATTCGATTCAATCCTTCGGGATTAAAACGAAGAATGCATCGAAGTTTATTGCGGAACATTTAGGGACGCACATCTGTCAAAAACTTTCGACAAGATCCTTTAAGGCTGTTCAAAAATACGCTTTTAAGAAAGCGAAAAAGGTAAGGTTTAAACAAAAAGGTGAATTTGTTTCCTTAGAAGGCAAAAACAACAAAACATTTCTAACTTACTCCAATGGTTATGTTTTTATCGGAAAAACACTTTCGTTAAAATGCCTCATCGACCCCAAAGATCCATGGATGCAGCATGCCTTAAAACATCGAATAAAATACTGTCGAATCATAAAAAAAGAAGTTAAGGGGAAAAATCGTTTTTACGTTCAATTGATTCTTGAAGGATCCCCCTATCATAAATATGAATTAGGTAAGGAAGAGATTGGACTAGATATTGGTCCTTCCACGATTGCGATGGTAGGGGAATCGAAAGCCGTATTAAAGGAATTTTGTGATGAAGTGGTATTAATCGATAAGGAAAAAAGACGAATCAATCGGAAAATGGACCGGCAACGGAGAGCAAATAACCCCAATCATTATCAAAGCAATGGCGTGATGAAAAAAGGTAAAAAGAAGTGGATCAGCTCCAAAAGATACATAAAAACACGTTCAGAACACAGGGAATTGGAACGTAAAATTAAAGAAGTCAGAAAACAGCTCCATGGTCGAGATACCAATCAAATCCTACAACTAGCCTCCTCCATTCAAACAGAGAAACTCTCCTATACAGCTTTTCAAAAAATGTTCGGAAAAAGTATCAGTCGAAAAGCACCAAGTATATTTTTGAAAATGTTAAAACGAAAAGTAGAATCGCAAGGTGGAAGATTCCGAGAGTTTCCTACCTACTCCACAAAGTTATCTCAAACTTGCCATTGTGGTGCCATTAAGAAAAAAAGACTCATGGACCGCTGGCATATTTGTGAATGCGGGGTCGTGGCACAACGTGATTTATATAGTGCATTTTTAGCTAGATATGTAACGAAATCAAATCAAGTGGATCTTCAACAGGCTGAAAAAGAGTGGCTTCAACTTTCCAATGTTTTAAATGAGTGCATCTCCAATTTGGAAAACATGAAATTAAAAAGAAAATTGATATCAACATTTGGTGTATAAATTCCTAAGATTAATAGGTTAAATCTATCGGTGCAGACATACCCCGGAACAGTCAATAAGTTGTGAGTGGCAAGGGAATCCGAGCTCATGTAAATAATCTTGTTTCGATTGTTTGCATTAGAACGACTTCGGCTGTAGAAGCCTTTTAGACCAAAGTGAAGTCCATCTTTTATAGTTAATTATAGATTTTGGAAGAGCCAAGGTTGTTTAAAGGTGGAACCCCCTCCATTTATGGATGGGTGAGTGTCAGACAGATAGAATATAATGATGTCAATGACATTAATGATCCCAGAATGCAATAGGGAAGAGTATGGGCGAGCTAATATTCAGACTATTATTACTGCGTGGTTAACGCAGTATCAGTAGGGACTGTTAATTCAAATATATGTCAGAGATTAAGCTAGGAAACAGCAGTTTCAGTTTCCTGGATTTGTAGCATCATCTTTTGCAAACCATCTCTTGTGATGAAAAATAAGAGAAAAACAAGTTGAAATAAATAGCTAAAAGTATACCCAAACGCTTTTTAATCCCAGCATTTCGATGATGTATGGAAATTTCTAATTCATTAAATGCAGATTTTAGGTCTTTTGGTTATTATGCTCTTTCATTTAGTAAGCAGCTTTTCTGCTTGGTAATGTATTCTCGACAAGAATGTGGTGTTTTTTATATTAATCGAGCACTTTGTCAATGATCGAAGTGAATCCGTGAGGATTCTAACAGAAGATAGTACATAGCCTATTTATATAGGGGCGACGTTTGAATATATATATATATGTTGAAATATATGTCATTAAATATTTCAACATGTAATTCAACATTAACTTCATTAATAATTTAATCACTTTCTAAATAATTTAAAGAGACAATCTAAGTTAATAACTCATACCTTTAATGAAACTCTATGAATTTATGTTTCTTCAATAACTCCGTACTCTTCTAATAATTTCCTGATTCTCTTATTAATTAGTTTAGATTCTCCCTGTTCAGCAATTTTATTAACTTCATGAAAAGTCTGGATTCATTTAGAATGGGCTAAAAAACTTCCTGCTTTTTCTTCGTGGGGTACTTTCCGGAATCTAAATCTCTGGATTCGTATTTAAACGCATATTTATTAAACATTGAGAAATATTACATTCTTTTGGAGATGATTATCGAAATAAAATGGGACGTTATATGATTAGAACTTACTAAGAGTTGTAAAATGCTGATTTATTTACAATAATAACATTAATATATATTTCAACATATATATTAAAATACATATATTTCTTCTGCCGTTCAGGTTATTACGATAAGGATGGATCTTTAATCGAGCAAAAAGCAACTGAATTATTCACATGGAATAAGTTAGCTGCTTACATTTATCTTATTTACTTTTATAGGTTTCTTTCTTTTAGTTGTTTTTTATCCGAATGATTTTCAACTTTTCACTTGAGAATTGTTACATTGGTAAAAAATAAGTAAGATATTGGTTTAGCTTAAATCGATCTTCATGAATAAAATTAGATTGGAGAGGTTTATGTTCTAAAAACGATATTTTTACCCCCTTTTTATATCTTCCTTATCTATATGTTTCCCAATCAATTTAACTTTTATACATACAAATTAATAAAATATTTTATTGAAAAGTACGTTTTTAAAATTTTCATAGTATCCGAAGATTCCTTAGTTATAATACTACGAAGTATGTTACTTTAATGTATTATATCGACAAGACACTTGTAGGACACGGTTGTTTAAAGGGTATACATTAAAATAAACTATCCCTATAGAAAGAAACGCAAAAGATATAGCCAATCCTTTTGAGATATTTTTTATTCTAATTCTCGAACTTTTTTACTTTTTATTGTAAATTATTTACCGGAAACTAATACTAAGGCAATCACTGTCTTATTGATAATAATAAAGAAAATTTATAATTTATAATTAATGTTATTATAAATATATATATTATTGTCAACAACGATATATATTTTATTGTTAATGTCAAAGTATATATCGTTGTTATTATAAATGTTGTTTTAGTATATATTCTTAATGTATATGGTGTATAATTTCGGTACTTTTGAAATATTTTGGGATTTTCAATCTTTTCTTCATTTAAACCTTATATATTGACTCATTAGGTTACCCAGAACAAATAATTTTTAGTGGTTTGTCAAAAAAACAGACTATTTTTTGTAAGCAGGGTAAACATTAGAAAATGAACTAGGAGTGTTAGGATGGAAAATAAAAGAGAGTAGCAAAACACTTAAAACAAATTAAATAGATCAACCTGAAAAATATGAAACATCCAATCAAAGTTTGTTTGATAAATTTGAAAGTGAGAGAAATGTGGATCCTATCCCTATGGAAGACCTAAACGAAGAACAACAAGAAGAAAAGACCCCTCATGATACAAAGGATACTGTCTCGAGTGATAAAAAATATAGTGGCAAGTAATTTTCGTCTATTATAGGCATCTGGAAATCCCTCTATGTAAACCGTCCATAATTTGACGATTTTCTTTTTATTTCCAAAAATCCTATTCCTTCATTTCCGTGCAATTCCATATGGTGAAACCTATGCTTTTCATTTCTTAAGCAATGTGCTGTTCTGTTACAGATTGATCATTCACAGCTATTAGGTCAAATATATCGTTAGTTTTTCCCGCCGTTACTGGAATAATCCCTAATACATAGTGTGTCGTCCGTTAGTACCGCTAAAAGTACACTTGATAGTTCTTTTTTCTCTGCTTTAATTTCTAATTTTTAACTCGCTTTAACTCCAAGAATGCTAATATTCCATTTGAATTGTTATGAGACTTTTATTACTCACTTTTATTTATTGATAATAAAACAATAAAATTAATGTTATTATCTTTTTTGTTGTTTTTGATATTTATAATATATATGATAATGTTATGAATAACATATGTTATCGTTATTATTAGCGTTTTGTTGTTTTTATGATTACACAATGCTTTTAAATCTAAGGTAGCACTTTCGCAACTTGTATTTGGTAAAACCAGGAACGATTGTTTCTAAGCAAAATGTTTGGTACTACAATGTTTCTTTTTGAAGAAAGTTAATTTATTGAGGAAATTGAAACTACTGGATCATTTTATGGTGCCAGTTATTTTTAATTTATGGGAGGAATAAAGGAGTATTTACAAATGCGAGTCATGGATTTTTAGAGTAAAAAAAGCTAGACCTATTTATTTTTGTGAATAGGTCTAGCTTTTTATTGCTATCAATGTGAAAGTTTAGCATAAGAGAAATAGTTTCCGGGAAACGGCTCACTTTTTTAAACCTGAGCTAGGTTAAATGCAATATAAAGGTGATTCGAAAGTTATTTTTTTTCAATAACACCGTACTCTTCTAACAATTTTCTTATTCCCATGTTAATTAGTTTGGATTTATCCCCTTTTTCTCCCCTGGAAGCGATTTTGTCCACTTCCACAGCTAAGTCTGGATCCATATAAAAGGAGGTAAAAACCTTCTTGTTTTTTCTCTTCGTAGGTTTCTTTCCGGAAGCTAAATCTCGGAGATAATCATCGTCTTCATCATTATCAACAACAATGTTTTCGTTTTTATTGTCATTAATAACATATGTTTTATTTATTTCATTAATATCATCATTTTTATTATTGTTATTTTTATTGAAGTTCTTGTTTTCATCAACATTAATAACTTTGTTTTCGTCTTCATCATTATCAACAACAATGTTTTTGTTTTTATTGTCATCAATAACATATGTTTTATCATTTTCCTTGATATCAACATCTTTATTAATGTTATTTTTATTAACGTTTTTGTTTTCATCAACATTAATAACTTTGTTTTCGTTTTCATTGTTATCTACCTTGCTAGTGCCATCTTCATTTGTATCATATGAATTAAAGAACGCTTGGGTAGGATTAGGCTTTTTAATTCGATCCTTGAGGCTGTTTTTGGCTGACACGTTCTTTCAACTCCTCTACAAAGGGATAGTAATATTCTAGGGCGTTTCTTAATTCTGCATTTCCTTCAAAACCTTCGATTGCTAAACGTCTAGTAGAAGCTTTTCTTTTTATGATCGTATTGAATTTCAAACTAGGGTAATCTTCCTCAATAGCTTCTAACATTACTTCATTTTCTTTGGCTCTTGAATCAATTAAAGAGAATAGGATACCTGCTGTTTTTAATGAAGGGTTATAGCGCCCTTTGGCTCCTTCGATAATTTCCAAAAATTTTGGAATGGCATAATAAGCAAACATAGAACCATCAAACATGACTACAGCGAAACTTCCAGCTTCTGAATATGTACTAAGAGGCATTACCGTTTGCTCTGAGAGTGCCGGAGGCGTATCAATAATGATCCAATCATAATCTTCCATTACCGGCTCTAATGCTTTCTGCAAAGCATCCAATCTGAGATGTTTTTCAAACATTTTTCTAGGCAGAGTAGCAAGGAAATCGTTTGAGGGAATCAGATCGAGATTTTCTTTGATTTTGATAATATAAGACCTAGCATCTTCTTCCAATATGGCCTCAAGAACGGTCTTTTCCTCAAACGCATTGCATATGTCATATTCGCCTGTTAGGAAACTAGTTAAATTTCCTTGACCGTCCATGTCAATGGCCAAAACCTTTTCATCTTTACTTAAGAGAAAAGAAGTGATGCCACTGCTAGTCGACTTGGAGCAGCCGCCTTTACTGATTCCAAACGTTATTATTTTTGCTGTCAACACTTTCACCTCTATCAATGTATATTTTGTTATATATTAAATCTTTAACTATTTTAGCATGATTGTACTAATATAAAAAGATGCTATTAACAACATTATATTTTATGTTATTACATAAATTGATAGAGTTTGCAAAACATATGTCAATATATATATTAAAATATGTATTATTAATAAGCCTTAATTATTATCGTCGGTAATATTTAAATAAATATATTCTCTAGATATGTTGATATATATGTCAACTTATACTTTGTTGTATAAATTGTTTTTACTTTTATTGATGAATACAAACAATATTAGCTAAAATATTTTGAGATAGCGAGTTTAAATATTTAATTTGAGGTACATAACAATAAAACCCGGTTGGAGAATGGATACTAAAGAAATGAACTCCCTTATTAGTAATGCCTATGATTTGTATAATAAAATCGAAAATACACAGGATTTATTAATAACATATTCTATTAATATATTTAAAACATATGTCATTATATATATTATTGTATATTGTATCAATGGTAATAATTTTGATTTTATTCATTTAAGATTAATATAGAATACTATTTTAGTCTTTAGAAAGGATTATTTTAATAGTTTCCAATGTATCCATTAATGATTAGAATGGTAATCATTATCACAATTAGGGAGAAACACATATATTCTGAAAATGAATTTAAAGAATATGTTAATTTATATGATGTTAAGTGTTTTAGATATAAATTAAATTTAATTTCGTTGAGGATATAGACATTTCTATATCTAATTATTTTGAGAGATAAATCTAATAAATAAAATACCTATAAATCGTTTTAAAATGATAAGATCGTGAAGAACACCTTCTGTATTCGGGATAAAATAAATATATTAATAATATCTTTAATGTATATGTTAATCCATATGTTATTAAATATTTCATGATATGATTTATCGTTATTTTCATTGAAAATAACATTATATCTGTTAAAGTTTACATCAATATATGCAAGGATTTAAAGTGGATCTCCTATATTTGAGATAAAATAACTATTGGATAATATTTTTTAAAACATATGTTGATATATATATTATAATATAAGATAGTAGTATTTTTAATAATTAATTTATCATATATATTAATACAATGTATAAATGGATTTCCGATTCTATAATTTAGAAATGATTCGAGTAAACAAAATATAAATTAGCAAATACGATTAATATATATGTCATTATATATGTTGAATAATACTTTAGCGTTATTTCTATCAATGAATTCAATTCATAATTCAACTATATATCTAGATACAATTGTTGTTAGTAGATGACGTAGAAAAAACCGAAGACCAAATTCCCGATGGATTGAAAGTGATTGAAGCCCCTTATTTGTGGGATAAAGGGTACTACCGTTTTTATCGAGCACTTTCAAAATTAAAAGTTCACTTTTGGTGCAAATACTAAAATTCCGGCAGCGTTTGTCTTAGTAGCTGCAATCGTTCCGGCAACATGTGTGCCGTATCCATTGTTATCTTACAACTGGAGAGGTCCGAAAGGGGAGCGTGTCCTGTCATTAGTATGTCTTTAGGTGGTCCGGATGATAACCCGGAATTGAAAGCAATGATTAAGGAAGCCATTGACAAGCAAATTGCCGTGGTGGTAGCTGCCGGAAATGAAGGAGATTCTAAGGAAGATAGGCGAGTATTCGTATCCTGGTGCATACAATGAAGTGATAGAGGTTCCTGCAGCCGATTTTTTCCGGAAAACTAGCGAATTTCTCCAATAATAATACGGAAGTTGATGTGATTGCTCCAGGAGTGTGCGTTTGACATCCATCTCATGGGCTCGTGCAAAAATTCAAAATGAATACAAATTATTCCTAGCTGACATAGAGGTAAGATGTCGAAGAAGAACATTAGCGGAAGATGAAAAGGAATCCCAATTGTTAGATAAGCCTTCTTATGGAACTATTAATGTTTTTGCAGATGAAACTAGTAAAACAGAACAATTCGTTATAATAGCAGGTATTTGGTTTTTAAGCGAAAAATTAGCATCAAAAGTTTAAAGAGATTTTATAAAATGCTCAAGTAGCAAAAATGAACAAGGGATAAAATTACCGGAAGAATTCTACTTTAAGAATTTAAATAATCGGAACAACCAAGAGTTAGAACTCTACAAAGAATTTTTTAATCTTTATTGTCCGAAATGGAAAAATGATTAGTTTTAAGGCAGTTGCAGTTAATAAAAGTAAAATCACCAGGATTTCTATTTCTGATTTGGTAACTAAACTTTATTATCAGTTTATCAGATTAGGCGTAAACCATGAGATAAACTCCAACAGAATTCAATTACCTAAAAAGATTAGTATAACTAAAGATGAGGAAGGGGAAAGCGCATTAATCCTTGAAACATTAAAGCAAGGATTGGAAGATAATTTTATGATTCATTATGAAGATAATTTAGTAATGGATCAGTTAATTTCGATGCCTTCTCACGAACATTTATTTTTAAGTTTGCTGATTTGTTTGTAGCTGCACTAAATAGAAAATACAACAATCCAGGAAACAACAATAAAGATAAATTGGCTGAAAATATTCTAGAACCGATACAGGTAAACGAGATAAAGTTTTCGGCAACACAAGTCGAATCAGATGCTGAATAGGTAACAGAAGAAATTGACCATTCAGTTTTATTTGTTTTCGATTAAAAAGCCTGTGTTTCATAAAAGGGGAAGCAAGGATAAAAAAGAAAAGGAAAAAGGATAAATTAGAATTATTCGAATTTATTTTTGAATGTATTGAACCATTGTTTTTATTGGTGAGGTTTATTATTAGATTATAGTTAAAATAAATCATTTATAAGCTATTCCAATTAAGAAACCCGAGGACTTTTAGTAAAAGGATGAGGAAGGAGAATATACGTGGAAGTAAATTACAACTTAACTGAAGAAGATTACATAAATTTCAATATGTTTCACATTAAAAATTCTCAATCCACTATGCGGTCGTTAAAAATTCAAAGATTTTCTATACCCATTATCTATATCATTTTATCTTTTGTACTTTCCAATATTGGAGACATTCCATTCCTATTTTTGTTTATCCCTTTTTTAATTGTGAGTATTATATGGGTTATTTTTTATCCAAAATATTTTTACAAAAGAGTTATTCACCGTATCAAGAAAATGATTAATGAAGGTAAAAATGATGGTTTAATAGGTGAGCATAATATAATTATGACAGAAGAAGGTATAGTCGATTCTACTCCTACTGGCGAAACTAAAGTAAACTGGTCAGGAATTAACAATCTAAAGGAAGATCAGGAATATCTTTACGTTTACAACACATCAATAAGTGCATATATTCTCCCAAAGAGAGATTTAAAGAATGTTGAACAAATTCGTGATTATCTTATATCAAGGATTCCTCAGTGAGTAATGAACATGATGCTGGGTTTAAACTAGGTGTACCTTTCGGTGCATCTTTTTTGCTTATTTTTTATTATGAACTAATTCTATAAATGTAAATTATTTACCAATGAACCAACCGTGATTGTATCGTACAATTATCTTGAGGTGGTCTAAATGTTTTTTTCACCAATGCTATTACAAAAAACAAATGAACCGTTTAATGATGTTTCATATATTACGGAATTAAAGGTATCTCCATAAATGTTCATATACATTATTAAAAAATATATCCATATGCTTATATACCATACGTTTATATCTAATTTATTGCGTGTACATAATCATTTAACTGTACATAAATAAAGAATTAACGGATATTTTTGTACAGAAATTTCTCAATGATAATAAATAATTCGGATTAGTGGACCCATTCCGCCCGGGACCAAAGCCACCAAACTTCGAAGTTTAAAAACTGCATATAGGTAATCTATGGTAAATTATATATAGATTGTGAAGAATTGTACTTACACTAACGTGGCAGGTTACTTTAAGAATGATTATAATTGAATAAAGAACTTAACTCAGAGGTGTTGCTGTTTCTTAATTAAGGAGGTATATGATGAAGTTTTTTATAAAGTTAAATATTATTAGTGCTTTATACGCTATAGCGTTGTTTA
>NZ_JAGGQY010000063.1:0-6876 GCF_018613105.1 Bacillus sp. ISL-77 | reverse complement strand
ATACCTTGGCTCCTCACGACCTGCATCTGCAATGGCAACGGCAATTTTTTCCTTTGAAACGTCTAAACCTACATATTTAATGAGGGCAGGTTACTTGAAGAAAATGTGAAAAATTAAGGGTATGATCACATGAGGATGTGGCATTTGAATAAGCTTATACACTTTTAGGGAAATATTGATTTATTGTAAATATATTCCCTAATTAGTGCTTGAGGTAGCTTTTCTGGATGAAACCCCTAGGTATGTGCATAAACGGATTGATTTATTCGAGTGTGAATTTACTCTTTGTATGTCCATCCAACAGGTTCCGATGGACTGCTCTTCACCAGGTATTATACAACCTGTTCCACTGCAAACGCACTATCGCCCACTTTCCGTCAATCACCACGGTCCTCAAGTATTTTGATTCTTCCTGGGAAGGTGCCCTCGAAGTCCTCATCGTGAAGGAAATGGTAGAAACAGTCCGTTGGGATACCAGAGACGAGGAGAATCTCTATCTCAAAGCCAACGCTTGATAAGATAATGATAGACAAGAGTGTATACTAGACAAGGGCATCCCAGTATGAGATTGCCCTTTTTGTTTTCCTCTTATCTGCTTTTCGCCTTCAAAAAGGCCGCATAATTTGCCGCCTTTTCAGGCGGGGCCGTGAGGGATCTCTCATAGCCTTTCCGGAAGCTTCTTTCGTACGCCCTTACACCTCTGCCCGAGTATCCGTCGGGCCGCCTGTTCCGCCGTCAATTCCGGGTGGGCATGAAGGTATGCGTAGAATTTCTTCCCGGAAGAAAAAGAGAGATACACCTGCCGGAGAAGCCCTATTTTCATGAGGGGCAGGACGATTTCCTTCTTGTTGTCTTTGGACAGCCGGGATTGTGGCATCTGCTGCCAGGCACGGGAAATCCGGAAATTATGCCGGTCTTCTAGCCCCGAACGGATTCCCTCATAATATCCCTCTTCCATCCCCATCTGGATGGGGTCGGGCGGGGCTTGGCCGTCTGTCTGGAGACCGCCGGCGAAAGAGAGGACGGCAAACAGAAAAAAGGCAACCAGGTTCCGTGTCACAGAGTTTTCCCCCTTTCTGTGTCAATTCGTTCTCTTTAGTATAACCAGTCATTTCCTTCATATGATAGCGGGGAAGGAGGAAAAACAATGACGAACCGTAATAACAATCGAAATCAACCTCATACTGGAGAAGGTAAAGCAAGAGATACAGAATTTAGTACAGAGTTTAACCAAAGCAAAAAAGCTAGGAAAAGAGCTGCAAGAGAGAGAAAAAATAATAGTTAATAGCAAAAATGGATAACCATACTTGATATAGGGTTATCCATTTTTATTTTAAAAATAGAATAAAGTAAAAAATATTTAATAATTAATTAATCGTAACTATCGGCAATGCTCTATGTTATTAAATAAATACACAAAAAAACCGCCTTTCTCTTCAGCGGTTTTTTTGGACAGTAGGTGTCAAGTAAACAAACTTAACGATATTAATTTGTGCCAATTAAATAATAAATATTCATTATTATATTAAATGGGTGTGTTGTTAAACTTGAAGCAAGGCTTTATTTTTCATCCAAGGCGGGATAAAAGCTTACCTTTTTAGGAAGGTGGGGTGTATAAAGCCTTACTCTTAATCAGAAGTTTATCCCTACTAATGGGTATTTTTGTATAAGTTTTTGTGCTTAATATTATTTGTTACTATCTATAAACACCTGAAAATGTTGATAACGTTTATGGATATGTCCATTAAAGGGAGGATATTTCTTCATTAAGTCCTTCTACATCTATGAAAGGGACTGCTCAGAAGTCCTTTTTCTTGTGCGTGCCCAGCAAGCCGTTAATTGCTAATTGGTGAAAGTCCAATCTGAGTAAGTACCAAGACGCTCAGTAGCTGACAGGCAACTGGTGGAGAAATCCTAAGGTTGAAGCCCTGTGACAAAGTAACTCTATTGAAGAGTGCGAGCAAACTAACAGGTTGTAACATAAAGTGAATCCTGCCGTCTCGTCAAAAGGACCCACCATTGGTGGACAAAGAGAAGTCGAGCCTTGATAAGATGGGCGAAGACCATGGAAGGTGTGAAGAACTTGGGAAAGCAGCACCGAAGAATCTCTCGGGGTAAGGGGAATGACATGTTAGGAAAGTAATTAACGGAACTGGGGATACCCTCCTCGTCACTTTCTTATGAAAGTAAAGCAGAAACCTATAAGTGCAAGCGAAATGGTGGATGGATGAGAGGGAGTCGGAGGGGTTCATAGTACCAATGATGACAATGACAACATAACATTGTCTAGGAAAGGAACCCTACTTCGTTCATATGTTGGGGGTAAGAGTCAGTGAATGCCAAGAAAATGGCTAACTACACCAATAATGCAAAAGCTCAAGAACTCTGGAAGACGTTATATCTTTGTGCCAAGGAAAACACTGGCCGCAAGTTTCATGCATTATATGATAAAATCTATCGTCCTGACATCCTATGGGAAGCATGGCAACGTGTGAAACGAAAGAAAGGTAGTGGAGGTGTAGATGGACAATCGATTGAAAGTATCGTCGAGGAATATGGGGAGAAGAAATTCTTGAACGAACTCTACCTAGAGTTAAAGGAAAATAGATATCATCCACATCCAGTCCTAGGAAACTACATACCAAAAGACGACGGAAGGAAACGTCCATTAGGAATTCCTACTATAAAAGACCGAGTAGTACAAATGGCAACCAAAATGATTATTGAACCTATCTTTGAGGCAGACTTTCAGGATTGCTCATTTGGCTTTCGCCCTAAGCGTAATGCTCATCAAGCCATGGCGAAGATTCGTAAGGCAAGTAAGAAATGTTTTTGGGTAGTAGACGTCGATATCCAAGGATATTTTGATAACATCAACCAAGATAAGTTGATGAAACTAGTGGAGCAACGTATAAGCGACCGAAGAGTTTTAAAATTACTTCGTAAATGGCTGAAAGCTGGCATTATGGAAGAGGGGAAAATAAGAAGTCCAATTACAGGAACACCGCAAGGTGGTGTGATATCTCCACTATTAGCAAACATTTATTTAAATACAATGGACAAGCTCTGGGAGAAAAAGTTTAAACACCTAGGTGAAATAGTGAGGTATGCGGATGACTTCGTCATCATGTGCAATACCAAACAGAAGGCGCTTGAAAGTATTCGCGTGATTCAAGCTATTATGGAAAAACTTGACCTTTCAATAAATAGGGAGAAATCAAGATTGGTTCGCTTATGGGATAATGTAGAAGGATTCGACTTTCTAGGTTTTCACAATCGTAAATTTCCACTCCGTTTAAAGGGTGGTAAAACAATTCATGTCATGTCGCATATACCGAAAAAGAACGCAATGAAGAAAATGCGTGCAAAGATTAAGGCATATACAGAGCCAAGAGGAAAACTGTATATGGATCTTAATGACTTGGTGATGGGATTAAATAAGAGACTACAAGGTTTCAAAAATTACTACCAAATATCATCACAAGCAAAGAAATGGCTTAACCGGATTGATTGGTATGTGATAGAGCGCCTTACTTTATTTTATAACAAGAAAAGAAATAGGCATTCGAAACACGGAAATTCAACTGACGTGAGAAGAATGATTGGTCATATATTGGTGAAGTTAGCAAGTTAGTTTCTGTAATGCCAAAGGAAGAAGAACGTCGGAAAGCCGTATGAGGGAAAACCTCACGTACGGATTGATGAGGAGGAACTGAAAGTAGGTGAGATAGCCGAAGGCTATCCCATTGAAATCAGTTTCTTACTCTACTTAACTAACGGTCAGGATATTTGAATAAAAGAGATAAAAATCCATCTCTATTTTATGTCGTATCTGACGATAAACGGCGTAGTAGTGTTTATGTTTTGGGATAGTCCGAGAATTTTTCACAGAGGAATACAAACACCTTTATAAAGCTTATAACAACAATGATCCCAGATCCTACTCCTAATAGGAAATTCCAAATATACCACCAAGCATCACGCATAAAACCACTCCTGAGCTATTTTGCTGAGTATTGCCATAATGAGTGGACTGAATCAGCATTTTTTTAACCGTTTTAATGAACAGTACGACCATAATATGCACCAAAATATAGGTTAGTTGAACAAAAAGTTTAGTAAAAGCACTTCTTTTATGGGCACCACGCATATATAAAAACATATGCTATTTTTTTTATGGAGGTTAGTGTATGTACAAATGTCGTTGTTGCCAAGGTACAGGATTTTGTGGTTATTGTGCTGGTAATAGAATGTGTCGTTGTTGTATGGGTAGGGGATGTCACCACTGTCAGGGAAGTGGATGTTGCCCTTGTTGTCACGGTGGAAGAAGATGTGGCTGTTGTGGTGGATCAGGTGTTCAACCGTACCTAGGTAAAGCTTACTAATGCTATTAAGCATCTTATTCAATTACACAAGTTGCTCTCATCTTATAAAAATGGCGGGTTAATTATATATCAATATTTTTAGGATTAGTTATATTTGTGGTCAAACTCTTGAGCTTGTTGTTAAATATTTAGCTGCCATCATAGGCAGCTTTTCTTATTAAGCTAACCGAGCAGATATGTATCAAAAAAACCCCGTTATTAATAAGGGGGTTTGGAAAAAGCTATTGGACAGTTATGGTCCCTTTGTACATATTCATTCCACAAGCGTAATGGTAAGTTCCGGGCTTGAGAGATTTAATATTAACATAGTTGTTTGTATGTGCTTTTAATGAAACATTAAACCCTAGTTCCTCTGATAAGACAATACCAGTGCAACCAACATCTTCTGTTTTAAAGTTAATGATTGATGGTGTTCCAGCTTTTATTACTGTATTATTAGGGGTGTACTCAGTAGGTTTTACCATAACTTCATATATCTGGCTACTTGTATCTGTAAATTTTATTTCCTCTACCTCGTTTGACGCTTGTTCACTTCCACTTGCATAAAACGCACCTCTTCCGAATACAAGAACACCCATAAATATTAACAGAACAACTAAAAAAATAGGATTTGTTAATATTGGCTTTCTATTGGAGGAATCTTGTTTACTTGTTTTTGATTCTTCGTCTATTAAACGAATGAGTAATACCATTACTGCTACAAACACTATGTCAATAAAGTAAATCATAACATCTGTAGATTTGGGTTGTAACATAACACCTAACATCGAACCCATCATTCCGCCCATTATTCCTGCTGTTAATCCGTCGATTGATGCCATAAGTGAAACAGGTTTGCCCGTTATATATCCAACTATCATACCTAATGTTACAGATGCAATGGTGGGTATGGTTAAATCTTTATTTTGTATAAGGGTTCCTAAAATACTCCCAATAGCAATACTCGCCATCATCGAGTTAGTCATACTTATCATCATTCCAGCCATACAGGTAAGCTTGTTTTTGTTTCGAAAAGTGAAATAAACAACATAGCTTGATAATAGAACAATCAGTATTATACTAATAATAGGTAACATTTTATTTCCACCTTTGTAACTTGATTAAATTAACTAACAATAGTAATTATACAATGGTTGCAAATATAAACAATAAGAATATTATTGATACTTATTGAGCTAACGGGTGAGTTTTCTGGAAGAAAGAAAAGGAACTCCTATTTCAATATTAAATAAAATTAATTTAGTAACAGTATTCTTAAGAAAATTTATTCGTCATAAGATATTGTAAAGATATAAGCGGATAAAGTTTACATATATGATAATTAGAATTTTTTAAGGGGAGAAGGGAGTATGAGTGATTCAAAAAAGAGGGAGTTACCTGACAATTATTATTTATTAGTTGATGAATTACTTATACTATTACCGAAATTTGGCGGCTTAGAGAAAATGCAGTTTTTGGGAGTTAGAGCTATAAATACAGGTAATTTTTATTATTGGAAATTAATATATAATGGACATAATCTATTAGTAAGGGTTGCTGATCAACCCTTGAGTCTTAGTAACAAACACCAAACATACTTAGTAAGTTTCAGTAACTTTAATAATATTGAGTGGTATTTTGCACCAATAAAGGAATTAAGGGAAATAACGATAACCGTTAAGGATTAACCTCTTGGCAATGTTTTAATTATAATCATTAATTAAAAATTATGCTATATAATAGTTAACTTATTAGTAAATCAAGTCGAAATATAACGTAATCGTTAGATTTTGTGAAAAATTGTACTTAAACTAACGGGTGCTTGAGTTCAACAATATTTGGCTGCTAAGATAGCCTTTTTTTGTTGTTCCACTAGAGGGGCAGGTTAATTGAATAAGGCTTCGATTTTAAGAATGAAGAATTCCAAGTAAGAAATTGAAGAAATTAAAAGAAAGAAATCTTATAATTCAATTTCTATGGAAGGACCTGATATTATTTTTCATATCATTTTTGTAGTTGTTTACATTATTTTGTGTTTTGCTTTGTTTGGAATATTGGATAGAGTTAAGGCAAATAAATTAAAGGCATTGAAATCTGAATTGGAACGGAATATAGATGAAGATGATGAACAACTTTCAAATAAAGAAAAAGTCTTGTTAAATAAAACAGTTTTCTGGTCACGAATTAGAGTAGGGGTAGGAATTATTATGTTTATAGGGCTGTTACTCATTATTTTGTATAAATAAATTAAATAACGCTTCTTCAACTAAGGGGTGCTAGAGTTAAACAAAGGGTTGTTGGTGCAACTCTTTTTCTTATTGTACTCCCTCAGTTTAATACGATTTTCTCACGAATACTCGCTTATTCGCAGGATTTCATAACCCTTAATATGGATTTAACGATTAAATGAAATGAGTTCAGATCATTATGGCTCCGTGAAGGCATAGTGAAATAAAGGAGTATTACAAAACTCCACATTTTACCATATGATGTACATTATCCACGCCGCTCC
>NZ_JAGGQY010000062.1:0-50976 GCF_018613105.1 Bacillus sp. ISL-77 | reverse complement strand
AGAGTAGGACGTTGCCAGGCACATCTAAGACAACCAGAAATGGTTGTTTTTTTGTTTGTCATCTGTAAGGACAATGACAATAGTAAAAAAGTACGAAGTGTTTTCAAAGAAATTACAAATAGACATACACCCAAATGCTAATTGTTACATAATATATTAATTAAGATGACGGGGAAAAGATTATTCAAAAAATTGTATACAAATAGGCACATGAGGGCAGAATGGATGTATGGAGGTGGAGGGATTGAGTTCATTTTTAGCACAGAAGTATCATGAGGAAACGTGCGTTATTTGTGAAAACCAAAAACCAAAAGGCATACATCTATACACTTCATTTATTTGTACAGAATGCGAAAATGATTTAATACAAACAGATACAAACGATCCAAAATATAAATACTTTCTCAAACAACTGAAAAAAATAACCACACCAGAAATTTTTTCATAAAAGTCCATTATGGGCTTATTTTTTTGCATTCATATGAGATTGGGCACTGATTTTTTGTTAGAATGAAGTGAAACTTCCAGCAGTGGGGGTTTCTTGCCGGCCAATAAGGCTGAATAAACGAAGCTCTTAGAAGGAAGTAAACAAATGAATAATCAATTAAAAACACCTTTGTATGATGTGTTAATCGACCATGTCAAAAAGAACCCTATCTCCTTTCATGTCCCTGGACATAAATATGGTACTATAAATCAACCAGAAGCAAATCGTTATTTTAAGCAAATTTTACAAATTGATGCGACGGAGTTATCGGGATTAGATGATCTACATTCGCCAGAAGGGGCGATACTTGAAGCAGAGTCACTACTAGCTAGCCTATTTCAAACCCAAAAGAGTTATTTCCTTGTGAATGGTTCCACCGTAGGCAATCTAGCAATGATTATGGCAGCTTGCTCAGATGGAACAAAGGTTCTTGTTCAAAGAAATTGCCATAAATCCATTTTAAATGGACTAAGCTTGGCAAAAGCTGACCCCGTGTTTCTCGAGCCTGAATTTGACCAGGAGTGGAAAGTCCCTTCTGGTATACGTATAGAAACGGTTAAAGAAGCTATTAACTTATATCCGGATGCAAAAGCACTCATTTTGACTTATCCGAACTACTATGGAATGGGATATGATTTACAAGAAATAATCAAAGAAGCACATCTGCATGATATCCCTGTGTTAGTGGATGAGGCACATGGACCACATTTTATCCTGGGAGCTCCTTTCCCGCCCTCAGCCCTTCAATTGGGTGCAGATGTTGTGGTTCAATCAGCACATAAGACGCTTCCCGCGATGACGATGGGATCCTTTTTACATGTGAATAGCCAGTTGATTAATGGCAATAAGGTAAAGGAATACTTAGCCATGTTCCAATCAAGCAGCCCGTCCTATCCGATTATGGCATCCTTGGACCTGGCCAGAAATTATTTAGCTACATATAAACCAAACGATTTAACCTTTCTTTTGAATGAGATCCAACGCTTTAAAGAGATGTTGGCGGAAATTCCAGCAATCCGGGTGTTAGAATACCCAAATGATAACGGCGATCCTTTAAAATTAACCATCCAGTCCCGCTCAGGGTTAAATGGCTTTAAGCTCCAAAGAAGATTAGAAGAGGGATCCATTTATACAGAATTAGCCGATCCACATAATGTGCTCTTTATTCTTCCTTTATTAAAAGAAAGACAAAGCTTTCCTTTGGAAGAAGCGGTCCTGAAAATTAAGAAGGCGCTAGCTGGTTTACCTTTAAATGATGCTCAAGAGGTGTTTGAGGTGGCTAGTCAAAAAATCTCAACGTTAGCGATCCCTTTTAAAGAAATGGGTAATTTAATGGTAAAAGAAGTAGATATAACTGCAGTGATAGGTGAGGTATGCGCTGAAACGATTATTCCATACCCTCCGGGTATTCCCTTGCTGATAAAGGGTGAAAGGATAACCAAAGATAAACTCAGTCAACTCGCCAGCCTGTTAAAATCCGGCGCAAGATTTCAAGGCGGCTCCCGATTAAAAGATGGTCTTATAAAGACCTTTTACACAGCTTAAGAGATAGATACAGTTTTGGAGGTTTTATTTAAATGGATAAAGGAATATTTATAACATTTGAGGGCCCGGATGGTGCGGGAAAGTCAACAATTATTAACATGGTAGCCCAGCAGCTTGGAAACGTACTGCTAACGCGAGAACCAGGCGGGATTGATATCGCGGAACAGATTCGTGCCGTGATTTTAGATAAAGAAAATACTGCGATGGACCCGCGGACAGAAGCCTTACTCTATGCTGCTGCAAGAAGGCAGCATTTGATAGAAAAGGTGAAACCAGCCTTAGCAGAGGGGAAAATCGTGTTGTGTGACCGGTTTGTTGATAGTTCTTTGGCTTACCAAGGCTACGCACGCGGGTTAGGAATTGATGAAGTTTTTGCAATCAACCAATTTGCGATTGAAAATTTGATGCCTGAGTTAACAATCTACTTTGATATTGAACCAGAGTTAGGCTTAAAGCGAATCAACAAAAATAAAGGCAGAGAGATTAATCGACTGGATTTAGAAAACCTGGAATTCCACCAAAAGGTTAGCACAGGATATCATCTATTAATCGAACGCTTTCCAGATAGAATTCAGTCTATTGATGCTTCCGGCACAGTGGAAGAGGTTTTTCAAGAAACCCTAAAAATAATAGTAGAAAAATTAGCAAAAAGGAAGCCTTCCCTGTAAGGCTTTTTTTTATCCTAAAATAAATATGTAGCCGTCCCTGCCATTACGAATGTAAGGAACTCTGTTACCTGTTATAATATAGGAAACAACAAAACTAGAATGGGATAAAAAAGAGAGGGTGGTTCGGATGAAACTGATCATAGCTGTTGTACAGGACCAGGATAGCAATCGGTTATCAAAGGCACTAGTAGATAACAATTTTAGGGCAACAAAACTAGCGAGTACAGGTGGATTTCTGAAGTCAGGTAACACGACCTTTATGATTGGTACTGAGGATATTCGCGTTGACCGAGCCCTCCAAATTATTAAGAACAACTGCAGATCCAGAGAACAGTTAGTTGCCCCTGTTTCACCGATGGGTGGAAATGCAGACTCGTATGTCCCTTATCCCGTTGAAGTTGAGGTTGGCGGGGCAACCGTATTTGTCCTTCCAATTGAGCAATACATGCATTTTTAAGCATAGTGAATGTCGGATAATTTTTAATGTAAGTGAGTGATGAGCTTGGTAAAATCATGGGAACAGCTAGAAGAGCTTCAGCCAACTGTGTTAAATATGCTAAAAAACAGTTTAGTGAAAAATCGAGTGGCCCATGCGTACCTTCTTGAGGGCATTAGAGGGACAGGTAAGCGGGAAATTGCGTTGTTATTAACGAAGTCCCTATTTTGCGAGTCCATCATTGATCGTTATAAACCTTGTGAACAATGCAAAAATTGTCGTCGAATCAATCATAGCAATCATCCTGATGTTCATATTGTTGAGCCGGATGGATTATCCATTAAGGTTGACCAAATTAGAAGCCTGCAGGTTGAGTTTTCCAAAAAAGGATTAGAATCTTTGAAAAAAGTTTATTTGCTTGTTCATGCAGATAAAATGAGTGTCAGTGCATCCAATAGTTTACTGAAGTTTTTAGAGGAACCCAATCCTGGGACAGTTGCCTTTCTATTAACAGAACAGCCGCAGAAAATTCTACCAACGATTCTTTCGAGGTGCCAAATACTAACATTTCATCCATTATCGCCTCTAGTTATGATTAAACAATTGGTGGAAAACGGCGTAGAACCGCTAAAGGCTCCGTTACTTGCTCAATTGACCAATAGCTTGGATGAGGCACATAAATTAAATGTCGATGAATGGTTTGCACAAGCTCAAAAAATAGTGGTAAAATTATATGAGGTGTTGAAAAAAAATCCGTTGGAGGCTATGGTAACGCTTCAGACTGACTGGTTTCCACACTTTAAAGATAAAGAACAAATTCACCGTGGTTTAGACCTTTTACTTCTTATTTTTAAGGATTTACTATATATACAATTAGATAGGCAGGAGCAAATTGTTTTTCGAGAGGAAAATAAACGGCTGCAACAATTTGCACTGCAAACATCTGGACGGCGCATATCGGATCAAATGTCAGCTATTCTTGATGCAAAAAGAAAGCTTGAGAGGAATATGAATCCTCAGCTGATGATGGAACAGCTTGTGTTAAAATTGCAGGAGGGATCTTCATTTGTATGATGTTGTAGGAGTACGCTTTAAAAAGGCGGGGAAAATCTATTATTTTGATCCAGGGGACCTCTCTATAGAAAAAGATGACTTTGTGATTGTTGAAACAGTTCGTGGAGTTGAGTATGGTAAAGCAGTCATCGCTCGCAAACAGGTGGAGGAGCATGATGTTGTCCTGCCACTAAAAAAAGTGGTGAGAATTGCCGACCCGAAGGATCGAATGATTGTTGAAGAGAATAAGCAAGCCGCAAAGGAAGCTTATGAAGTTTGTAATGAAAAAGTGAATGAGCATCAACTGGATATGAAACTGGTCGATGTAGAATATACATTTGATCGAAATAAAGTCATCTTCTACTTTACGGCTGATGGAAGAGTTGATTTCCGGGAGCTTGTGAAGGATTTAGCAGCTATTTTTAGGACGAGAATTGAATTACGCCAGATTGGTGTCCGCGATGAAGCGAAGATGCTTGGTGGTATCGGGCCCTGTGGGAGAATGTTATGCTGTTCGACCTTTTTAGGGGATTTCGATCCAGTTTCGATAAAAATGGCGAAGGATCAGAACCTTTCATTGAATCCTACAAAAATATCTGGATTATGCGGAAGGCTGATGTGTTGTTTAAAATATGAAAATGATGAATATGAATCTGCTAAAGCATTGCTGCCGGATTTAGGGGAATTCATTGAAACACCACAGGGTAGAGGAAAAGTAGTAGGATTAAATATATTAGAGCGGGTACTGCAGGTTGAACTAAAGGAACAGGATCGAGTTCTGGAGTATACCTTGGAGGAAATCAATAAAGAAGGTGCCTTTTCTATACAATCCACAGATTAACGAGGTGGAAGACGTGGATAAAAAAGAAATATTTGAATCAGTAAGTAATATGGAAACACAAATTGGCCATCTTTACCAGCAGCTGGGAGAATTAAAGCAGCATTTAGCCGAAATACTAGAAGAGAATCATTATTTAAAGCTTGAAAATGAACATTTGAGACGCCGTTTAGATGTAACGACTGAAGCGGAAAAAAAGGTAACAGAGAATAAAAAGGGGGCAGCCCTGCCCGAGTCACCGGGGGTAAAGCCATTTGATGTTGGGGAAGGATATGATAACCTCGCCCGTCTCTATCAAGAAGGGTTTCATATCTGTAACCTTCATTTTGGAAGTTTACGCAAGGAAGGCGATTGTTTATTCTGTCTTTCCTTTCTTAATAAGAAATAACCTTAAGAGGCTGACAAAAATCAGCCTCTATTTTCATACATTTAGGGGATGGATAATTTGGTCAACTTGAAGGAAGATGAACGGTTAGATTATTTATTAGCGGAAAACTTAAGGATTATCCAAAGTCCGTCTGTTTTTGCCTTTTCCCTTGATGCCGTTTTACTTGCAAGATTTGTATATGTTCCGATTCAAAAAGGGAACTTAATTGACCTCTGCAGCGGGAATGGTGTCATCCCTTTATTTTTAAGTGCACGAACAAAGGGCCAGATTACTGGTGTTGAAATACAGGAACGGCTTTACGATATGGCGGTAAGAAGCATTGAATATAATGGACTAGAACCCCGACTGCAAATGATTCATGGTGATATCAAGGATATGCCTAAACAGCTGGGCCATGGGCAATTTGATGTCGTCACTTGCAATCCTCCGTATTTTACAACGGCGTCAAAGGAAGAGATGAATCCCAATGAACATCTAGCGATTGCCCGTCATGAAATTCTTTGTACACTAGAGGATGCGGTCAAGGCTTCAAGTCAATTGGCTAAACAAGGCGGCAAGGTGGCTTTTGTTCACCGACCGGGGCGACTGCTGGATATCATTACATTGATGAGACAATACCGGCTTGAACCCAAACGAATTCAACTTGTCTATCCGAAGAAGGGGAAAGAGGCTAATACGCTTTTAATTGAGGCAATTAAGGATGGCAGTCCGGATCTAAAAATTTCTCCACCGTTATTTGTTTATAATGATAACAATGAATATACACCAGAAATTAGAGAGATTTTATATGGAGAATAACGATCACTATTTTTATGTACTTACTTGTAAGGACGGTAGTTTATATGGTGGATATACGAATAATCTTGAACGCCGGATTAAGCTTCATAATGAAGGAAAAGGGGCAAGATATACGCGGGGCAGGGGTCCGGTCGAACTTACATACTATAGAAGCTATGAAAATAAAGGGGACGCGCTGAGGGCAGAATACTCCTTTAAGCAATTAAGCAGGAAGAAAAAAGATGAATTTTTAATGAAAGAAACAGGTGATGTGTATGTGGCAGCAAAAAAGCTTTGAGAATGAAGCTACGAAAGGGATCTTATATCTTATTCCCACACCAATTGGTAATTTAGAAGATATGAGCTTCCGTGCGATTCGACTATTAAAAGAGGCAGACTTAATTGCTGCAGAAGATACAAGAAATACAAAGAAGCTTTGTAATTACTTTGAAATTGGAACACCTGTTGTAAGTTATCACGAACACAATAAAGAAACGAGCGGCGATAAATTGATTCAAAAAGTAAAGGAAGGGTTAAAGATTGCGCTGGTAAGTGATGCGGGTATGCCTGCCATTTCAGACCCAGGTTATGAGCTGGTCGCAGCGGCCATTGAAGAAAAGGTAACAGTCGTTCCGTTACCAGGTGCAAATGCTGCCCTAACATCATTAATTGCCTCCGGTTTAGTGTGCCAGCCCTTTTATTTTTTTGGTTTTTTGAATCGAAACAAGAAAGAAAAGCGGGCGGAGTTAGAACACTTAAAGTGGCAGTCAGCTACGTTAATCTTTTATGAATCACCACATCGCCTAAAAGAAACGCTTTCGATTATGTCAGATGTCCTCGGTAACCGGAAGATCGCAATTTGCAGGGAGTTAACAAAAAAGTATGAGGAATTTATTCGCGGATCGATCGAAGAAGTAATCGCTTGGACCACGCAGGATGAAATCCGCGGAGAGTTTTGCTTGATTGTTGAGGGGACGGATCAGCAACAAGAGGAAGAACCAAGCTGGTGGCACAATTTAACGCTTGAAGAACATGTAAATCATTATATTTCTGAAAAAAATATCCCTTCGAAGGAAGCGATCAAACTAACAGCGAAAGATCGTGACATAAATAAAAGAGAAGTGTATCAGGCCTATCATGTCGAATAGATAGAGCTTAAGTGGGATACACCGCTGAACGATGGTATCCGCTTTTCAAAGAAAAAAAGCTCCAACACTAATTGAAGTGCCGGAGCTTTCTATTATTTTACTAATTCAAAGTTGTTTTGGATTTCTTGTAATAACTGTTCTGCACCTTCACGGCTAAGAATCAATTTACCGCCAGCAAGAGTTAAATTATCATCAGATACTTCTCCTGTAACTTGGCAAGTCATATTTGGCTTGTATTTCTTTAAGATAATACGCTCATCATCAACGTAAATTTCAAGAGCATCTTTTTCAGCGATACCAAGAGTACGTCTTAATTCGATTGGAATAACCACACGGCCTAACTCATCAACTTTACGAACAATACCAGTAGATTTCATTTTTATGATCTCCTCTCACATTTGCACTTATTTTTCTCTATCTATTTATTCGTCATTATTCGACAAAATTTTCATAACTTAATAATACAAGAAATTCCCATATCCGTCAATTATTTTATTTGGAAAAATAATAGTAAATTTATTCAATTAAGATGATGATCGTTGATTTAACAACGTTTTTTCTGAAAATTACCTATATTTAGCAGTGAATAATACTATTGGATTGTTGATAAAACAACTGTTCAATTCGGTATTTCTTCGACAAACTTCAACATAAATTGATGCGATTGAACTATATATCCTTCGCAGGAATTGAAGCCTTTATGGGTGTAATAGGAAAATATGAAAAAATAAAGGAATCAGGTAAAAGAGCGCCTCCTTGCACAAAAGTTGGTTTTTCGGTATATTTTGAGGATAGAAGCGGGAAAAAAGAGGCAATAATGGTTAAATAGAGCTTTGGACTCGCAAACTAGCGGAGGGATTAAGATGGAGAATAAATTAAAGACTTTTTACCTAACGACACCGATTTACTATCCAAGCGGTAATTTACATATTGGGCATGCTTATACAACTGTTGCAGGTGATGCAATGGCCCGTTATAAGAGGATGCGCGGCTATGATGTTATGTACTTAACTGGAACGGATGAGCATGGGCAGAAAATTCAAAGGAAAGCTGAAGAAGCGGGGATTACTCCGCAGCAGTATGTCGATGAAATTGTCGATGGAATTAAAGAATTATGGAAAAGACTCGATATTTCTTATGATGATTTTATCCGAACAACGGATGAAAGACATAAACAAGTCGTTGAAAAGATGTTTGCGAGACTGCTTGAACAAGGTGATATTTATCTAGATCAGTATGAAGGCTGGTACTGTACACCATGTGAATCCTTTTATACCGACCGTCAGCTAACGGATGGAAATTGTCCGGATTGTGGCCGTCCGGTGGAAAAGGTTAAAGAAGAATCATACTTTTTTAGAATGAGTAAATATGTAGATCGTCTTTTGCAGTACTACGAGGAAAATCCCGATTTCATCCAACCTGAATCTCGAAAAAATGAAATGATTAATAACTTTATCAAACCTGGCCTGGAGGATCTTGCTGTTTCAAGGACAACGTTTGATTGGGGGATCAAGGTGCCGGGGAATCCAAGGCATGTTATTTATGTTTGGATTGATGCCCTTTCCAACTATATTACGGCACTTGGTTATGGAACAGAAAATGATGCAAAATATTTAAATTACTGGCCAGCCGATGTTCACTTAATGAGTAAGGAAATTGTACGTTTCCACACCATCTATTGGCCAATTATGCTAATGGCATTAGATATTCCACTGCCCAAAAAGGTATTTGCCCATGGCTGGCTGTTGATGAAGGATGGAAAAATGTCCAAATCGAAAGGGAATGTGGTTGACCCTGTCACCTTAATTGATCGCTATGGTCTGGATGCGCTCCGCTATTATTTATTAAGAGAAGTTCCGTTTGGGGCGGATGGCGTCTTTACACCGGAAGGATTTGTCGAAAGAATCAATTTCGACCTAGCCAATGATTTAGGTAATCTTTTAAATCGTACGGTCGCAATGATTGAAAAATATTTCAACGGTGTTATACCTGATTATTCCGGTTCAGTTGGGGAATTTGATGCATCACTGCTGCAAGTTAACCAGGATACAGTTAATGTATACGAAGATGTAATGGAGAAGATGGAGTTTTCAGTAGCGTTATCTACAATTTGGCTGCTAGTCAGCCGTACCAATAAATATATTGATGAAACAAAACCATGGGCTTTAGCGAAGGATGAGGCGAATCGCGAGGTACTTGCTAGTGTAATGGCTCATCTGGCCGAATCCTTACGAAGAATTGCGATTTTACTGCAGCCATTCCTAACACGTACACCGAATTCCATCTTTACGCAGTTGGGTATTCAGGATGAGAGCCTTAAAACATGGGAAAGCCTCACTGATTTTGGTGTCATACCAAGCGGAACAAAGGTAGAAAAGGATGCACCGATATTCCCAAGACTTGAAATTGCTGAGGAAGTAGAATTTATTAAGACGAAAATGCAGGGTTCTGCTCCAGCAGTTGAAGAAGAGAAAGATGTAAAGCCAGAAGAAAAACCTGAAGAAATCGACGAAATTGCTATTGACGATTTTATGAAAATTGATTTGAGGGTAGCCGAAGTTGTTCAAGCAGAGCCTATTAAAAAGGCGGATAAATTGCTTAAGCTTCAGCTTGATTTAGGGTATGAAAAGCGTCAGGTCGTTTCTGGAATTGCCCAATATTATAAGCCGGAAGAATTAGTTGGTCGAAAGGTCATTTGTATTACCAACCTAAAACCAGTTAAACTTCGTGGTGAACTTTCACAGGGAATGATCCTAGCAGGTTCAAAAGATGGTCAACTTTCGCTTGCAACCGTCGATCAAACATTACCGAATGGTTCCAAGGTGAAATAATTATGATACTAAAGGCGCCCTTTTAAGGCGCTTTTGCTTTGTGAAATGTCCAGCTCCAACGCCCAGCGGCTAGTGTACTTCGCCCTTTTCCCTACGATAAGTCAAAGTGCTCCAGTCCATACGCCGCTAAACTGGCGTTTCCGTTTCCGCTTTTCGATGTTCCACGTGGAACATTTTTCGAGACATTTCTTTTTATTACTTGGTTATTGTTGAATATTGGCATTTCTAACGCGAATAAGAAAATGTTAGCGAAAAATAAAATTCTTTTTGAAAAAAATGGTGAAGGAGCAAAACTATGCTATTTGATACCCATGTACATTTAAATGATGACCAATATAACGAAGATTTAGAAGAAGTAATCACTAGGGCTCAAAGTGAGGGAGTCACTACTATGGTCGTGGTCGGGTTTGACCGCAAGACCATTCAAAGGGCAATGGAATTAGCTGATAGCTATGATTTTATCTTTGCCTGCATTGGGTGGCATCCCGTTGATGCGATCGACATGACCGAGGAGGATTTACGATGGATAGAGGAATTAACTGCCCATCCAAAGGTAGTTGCCATCGGTGAAATGGGCTTGGATTATCATTGGGACAAATCTCCAAAGGATATTCAGAAGGAAGTTTTTCGAAAACAAATCAGACTTGCTAAAAAGGTTAATCTTCCAATCGTGATTCATAATCGCGAAGCAACAGCTGATATTGTGGAAATTTTAAAGGAAGAAGGAGCGGAAGAAGTAGGCGGGATTATGCATTGCTTTAGCGGCAGCCCTGAAGTAGCGAAGGAATGCGTGAAAATGAACTTTTATATTTCTCTTGGAGGCCCTGTAACCTTCAAAAATGCCAAAAAGCCGAAAGAAGTAGCTGCTGAAATTCCACTAGATAAACTATTAATAGAAACAGATTGCCCATATTTGGCTCCCCATCCCTACCGAGGGAAAAGAAATGAGCCTAGTTATGTAAAATTAGTAGCTGAACAAATTGCCGAAATAAAAGGATTGACAATCGAAGAAGTGGCGGAAGCAACGACACGAAATGCTAAAAAATTATTCGCCATAAAATGATAGGGGAATTTGTCGAAGCTGGTGGAAGCTTGTCTTATATTTTAGCGATAACAAAAAGTTCTACATGTCTCCTTTTCTACATAGGATAACCGTGTCGATAAGTTTATCTTTGCAATATTCCCAACTTTGTGCATAATTAGAAATACCTTCGCACAGTATGCAAAGATTAACAGCCGACAGCATGGTTCATTAATCTCTCTAAGAAAAGGAGGCGTTTTTCATCGTATTCAAAAACATGAAAAACCTGTTTTCCAAGTCTTTGAGCCGGAAGACATTGACCATTGCTTTTGCTAGTTTCGTAGTTTTGCTAACAACTCTTGGTATTCTTTTTTACGAAGGATCAAAGAAAACTGTTGCCATCACTCTTAACGATCAGCAAAAGGTCGTGAAAACACATGCAGATACCATCAAAGAATTATTAGATGAATTGGATGTATCCACCCGCTCACAAGACTATTTGCAACCTAAGGCGAATGCAAAGGTGAAGGACCACCTGAAAGTCGTATGGAAGCAAGCTAACCAGGTTCACATTGTCAAGGACAACGAGAAAAAAACGATCTGGACGACAGCTGATACAGTGGCTGAACTCCTAAAAGAGCAGAAATTTGTTTTGAGCAAACATGACCAAATCTCACCTAGACCGCAAGCGGCAATACAAGATAAGATGAAGATTGGAATAAAAGAAGCATTTCATCTTACATATGTTGACGGCGGTAAAAAGCAACAAGTTTGGGCCACTTCGGCTACGGTCGCTGACTTTTTATCACAAAAGGGCATTCAGTTAAACACACTAGACCGAGTTGAACCGTCATTAACAGAAACCATCTCAGAGAATGGTGTTGTTAACGTCATTCGAGTAGAAAAAGTCACCGATGTAGTGGAAGAACCTGTTCAATTTGCTGTAGTAACCAAAAAGGATGAAAGTTTAGAAAAAGGCAAAGAAAAGACCATTACCGAAGGCAAGCACGGTCGCGTTTCTAAACAATATGAAGTCCTAATTGAAAATGGCAAAGAAGTAACTAGAAAATTAATTAGTGAGCAGAAGATTGCAGAAAAGCAAGATAAAGTTGTGGCTGTCGGAACGAAGGATTTATCGTTACAAGTTTCACGTGGTGCGGATGAGTCGGGACAGGAGTTTTACGTTACTGCAACTGCTTATACAGCGTATTGTAATGGCTGTTCAGGTAGAACAGCAACGGGACTTAATCTCCGTGCTAACCCGAACATGAAGGTAATTGCCGTTGACCCAAGGGTTATTCCGCTGGGGACAAAGGTGTATGTTGAAGGCTACGGCTATGCTGTAGCAGCTGACACAGGAGGGGCAATTAAAGGATATATCATTGATTTATTCATGCCATCCAATCAGGATTGCTACCGCTGGGGACGCAAAAAAGTAAAGATTAAAATTTTAAATTAGTTTACAATTTGCAGAGGGTCCTATCCTCTGCATTTTGCTTTTTTCATAAATTTCTTTATACTAACATCGAATACATATTGATAAAATGCTTCATCTTTATTTTACTTTATTGTATGAATGGATTCAATAATATAGACGATGTACATTACAAAAATGTTTCAAGTTTTTTTCATTTTTTATTTTTTTTATTACGGAGGCTCACACTTTTAAAATGAAGATTAAAGAAATTATAGTTGTGGAAGGTAAAGACGATACTACAGCGATTAAACGGGCAATCAATGCAGATACAATTGAAACAAATGGTTCAGCTGTAAATGAAACCACCATTGAAAAGGTAAGGCGTGCTCAACAGTCCCGAGGCGTAATTATTTTTACGGATCCTGATTTTCCTGGTGAAAAAATTAGAAAGACGATCGCTGAGGCTGTTCCTGGTTGTAAACACGCATTTTTAACGAAGGAAGCGGCTATGGGAAAAGCAGGGGAAAGCCTCGGTGTGGAACATGCAAGTCCTGAAGCCATCCAAGAGGCGCTTAAGGATGCCCAGACCATGCGTGAAACGTTTACAGAGGAAATAACGCAAGAGGACCTACTTACAGCTGGCCTTATCGGTGGTGAAGGGGCTAAAGAAAGAAGAATTATGTTGGGGAAAATTTTAAAAATTGGTTATACCAATGGAAAACAGCTTCATAAGCGCTTAAATGTATTCCAAATCAGTAAGCAGGAATTCGCTGAAGCACTAAGGGTTGTAAGTCAGGAGGAACTATATGAATAAAGATATAGCTACACCGGTAAGGACAAAAGATATTCTTAAAAAATACGGATTTTCATTTAAAAAGAGCCTTGGCCAAAACTTTTTAATTGATACAAATATCTTGAAAAAGATTGTTAGCTTTGCGAATTTAACAGAAGATTCTGGTGCGATTGAAATCGGACCAGGAATTGGTGCGCTTACTGAGCAGTTGGCCCGCACAAGTAAAAAGGTCGTCGCTTTCGAGATCGATCAACGTTTATTACCAATCTTAAATGATACCCTATCACCCTATCCCAATGTAAAAATTATACATAACGATGTATTAGAGGCAGATGTGGCAGAAGTTATTAGAGAAGAATTTAATGATATGGACGATATCATGGTGGTTGCTAATTTACCTTATTATGTTACAACGCCGATTATCATGAAGCTTCTTGAAGAACATTTGCCTATTCGCGGGATCGTTTGTATGCTCCAAAAAGAGGTGGCAGACCGGATTTCTGCACGGCCAGGGACGAAGGACTATGGCTCTCTTTCTATCGCTGTTCAGTATTATACAGAGGCAGAAACAGTGATGATCGTTCCAAAAACGGTTTTTGTGCCGCAGCCGAATGTGGATTCTGCCGTCATCAGGTTAACCAGGAGGGAACATCCCGCTGTTACGGTCACAGATGAAACATTCTTTTTTCAAGTGACCAGGGCCAGCTTTGCACAACGAAGAAAAACCCTGCTTAATAACTTAACAAGCCAGCTGCCCGAGGGAAAGCAAAAGAAAGAAGACATCCTCCAGGCCTTAAGTGCAAGCGGAATCGATCCTGCTAGAAGAGGAGAGACCCTTTCCTTAGAGGAATTTGGCCGCTTAAGCGAAGAATTATATCCGTTTTTCCACTAGACCCTTTTTATAGGGTCTATTTTTTTTCACAATAAAGCAAAGGTTTGCATAGCCTATGAGAGAAACTTTATTTAAAGGCCTTTTTGCTGGTCTTATTGGAGTGACGGCAGTGGATATAAAATTAATGGATATTGTCGGCAGGCGTTCGTATAATTGTGACATTCTATTTCGCGTGATAGATGTTCGAAAAATAAACGACCAGAAATTTGCAGTCCTATATGGAGAAGACTTTCGCCTTGTGGCAGACGCACCATACGAAGATTTGGTCGTCATCGACGATAATCAAAGAGTCAGATTGAAGAATGAATACCGGACGCTAGAGGAACAGTCTTTTAAGCTGTTTAAACAGGATGTTGAATTAATCAAGAACCGTCAGGAATATGAAGCGACCGGAGGATATGTAAAACCAAGTAATTATTTTCAAATGCCAGGGAAGGTTCTCCATCTGGATGGTGATCCATCCTATTTGAAGAAATGTATGACACTGTATGAAAAAGTGGGAATCCCTGTTTTAGGTATACACTGTAATGAAAAAGAGATGCCAGAAAAAATAGGGGAATTGATTGATTTATATCGCCCAGATATTCTTGTTATTACAGGACATGACGCGTATTCAAAGGCAAAAGGAAAAATGACGGATATTAATGCATATCGTCATTCCAAACATTTCGTCCAAACGGTCAAGGAAGCACGAAAAAAGATTCCCCACTTAGATCAGTTGGTTATTTTTGCAGGAGCATGTCAATCGCACTTTGAATCATTGATTCATGCTGGGGCAAATTATGCCAGTTCGCCCTCAAGAATTAACATCCACGCCCTCGACCCAGTCTATATTGTCGCCAAAATCAGTTTTACACCTTTTATGGAAAGAATTAATGTCTGGGACGTGTTAAAGAACACATTAACAGGTGAAAAGGGACTTGGAGGAATTGAAACAAGAGGAGTGTTACGAACGGGAATGCCTTATCGGCCAATCCAAGAAGAGGATGAATAAGCCTTTGCTGTCCGATAAGGCTTATTTTTTTTATTTCTGAGCCGATACATATTCCCATGCAAATAAGGTAACGATAAAAATGTTGAAATTTAGAAGAAAAAGTAGAATAAAAAATATTGACAATCTTTTTGTTTGACTGATATAATTTATGTTTTTGTTTGACATGACTATGTCAGTGTGTTATACTTTACACAGTGAGGTGGACCGAATGCCAAAAACCTTAGCCGATATTAAAAAGGCTCTTGACACAAATTTAGGGAAAAGATTACTGCTTAAAGCCAACGGAGGACGCAGAAAGACGATTGAACGTTCCGGTGTTTTAGCTGAAACTTATCCATCTGTTTTTGTTATTGAATTAGATCAGGATGAAAACTCATTTGAACGTGTTTCTTACAGCTATGCTGATGTATTAACAGAAACAGTTCAAATTACTTTCTACGAAGATGCATCAGGACATTTAGCCTTAAATTAGAATATAAGCAATACACAGCGGTAAACATTTGTTTACCGCTTTTTGCTATTTTAAAACAGTTTCATGAAAACTCTATATCTATCCCATACTAACAATGCTGTAGTATGAAAGGGGTTGTTTTAATGGGCAGAAGAAGAGGGATTATGTCCAGTCGCTTTAAAGAGGAGCTTGCGAAAGAGCTTGGCTTTTATGATGTCGTTCAAAAAGAAGGATGGGGCGGCATCAAGGCAAAGGATGCAGGGAATATGGTCAAGCGTGCCGTTGAACTTGCACAAGAACATTTGGCTAATCAGGGTCCTAGAGTTTAACTTATAAATAAGTCACTTCCGCTTTTGATATTAATCAATCACATACTTCAGCGAGACCAGAGGAAACTATCCTCTGGTCTTTAAATTATTTTTATACTCCATTTCATCTCAAATAGTTTCTTTTTTCTATAAAAAACTATGATAAAATATGAAATTTGATAGGATTTATCATATCTCACGTCTTAGTTTTATCATTTTGTGGTAAAATAGGACAAAATGTGGATTTTCGGACAATTAGAAAAGTAGAAGCGCCTTGCCCAGGGGCGACAGGCGTAAGACGAGCCGGCGAGAAGGTTGTTCTTTGACCTTCTTGACGGATTGGCTTATGACCCCGAGCCCCTAGGCGCTGGAACTGGACAATAAAGAAGTAGGTGGACGTAGTGAAGCTTTTAGTAAAAGCCCCGGCCAAAATAAATTTAGCATTAGATGTTTTACACAAACGCTCAGACGGTTTTCATGAGGTGGAGATGATTATGACCACTATTGATTTGGCTGACCGGGTTGAATTATCGTTATTAAACGATAATAAAATACATATTCATTCTCATAATCGCTATGTCCCAGATGACCAGCGTAATTTAGCCTTTCAAGCTGCACAGCTTTTGAAAGATCGATTTAATGTAAAAAAAGGTGTGCTGATTTCGATTGAAAAAACGATTCCCGTTGCGGCTGGACTTGCGGGGGGAAGCAGTGATGCTGCTGCTACATTAAGAGGTTTAAGTAAACTCTGGAATCTCGGTTTAACAATGGATGAATTGGCCGAACTAGGAAGCGAAATTGGATCAGATGTTTCATTTTGTGTCTATGGAGGTACTGCCTTGGCAAAGGGCAGAGGGGAAATGATTACCGAATTACCTGCCCCGCCGACATGTTGGGTGATCCTTGCGAAGCCCTTTATTGGGGTTTCAACAGCTGAAGTATACCGAAGACTAGATACCAATAAAATGTCCCATCCAAACATTCGGGGAATGATTGAAGCGATAAATGAACATGATTATCAAAAGGTATGTAAAAACGTGGGGAATGTTTTAGAAGATGTTACCTTAAACCTTCACCCTGAAGTTGCATTAATAAAAGAACAAATGAAACGTTTTGGTGCAGATGCCGTATTAATGAGTGGCAGCGGTCCAACTGTTTTTGGAATTGTTCAGCATGATTCAAGAATGCATCGAATTTATAATGGATTAAGAGGATTCTGTGACCAAGTATTTGCGGTCCGCATGTTAGGGGAACGGCACTCACTTGATTAAAAACGTACGAAAATGGTATTCTATAACTAGAATATTCGTGTTTTTGGGGGCATGTTATGAAATTTCGCCGCAGTGAACGTTTGATTGATATGACAAATTATTTACTAGATCATCCTCGGCAACTAGTTCCGCTTACTTTTTTTGCAGATCGTTATTCATCTGCCAAATCATCGATTAGTGAAGATTTGGGTATCATCAAAGAGACGTTTGAAAAAAGAGGAATTGGGACCATACAAACAGTGCCTGGGGCTTCAGGCGGGGTAAAGTTCTTTGTAAAAGTAAGTCAAGAAGCAGCAGCACCTTTTATTAATGAATTGTGTGAATTAATTGCTAAACCTGACAGGCTTTTACCTGGTGGATATTTATATTTAACTGATATATTAGGGGATCCTCAAGTAGTGCAAAACGCGGGGCGCATTATTGCCTCTGCCTATACAGATGCAAAAATTGACGTGGTCATGACCGTTGCTACAAAAGGAATTCCTCTTGCCTATGCTGTGGCAAGTCAGTTAAATGTTCCAGTTGTCATCGTTCGAAGAGATAGTAAAGTAACGGAGGGGCCGACAGTAAGTATTAATTATGTGTCCGGTTCAGCCAAAAGAATCCAAACCATGGTCCTTTCAAAACGAAGCATGAAACAGGATTCACGCGTCCTTATTGTCGATGATTTTATGAAGGCTGGCGGAACTGTCATGGGAATGATCAGCATGCTTGAGGAATTTAATGGGCATCTGGCTGGAATTGCAGTTCTAGTAGAGGCAGAAAAAATTCAGGAGCGTCTAGTCGATGAATATATTTCCCTCGTTCAGTTATCTGATGTGGATGTGAAGGAAAAAAAGATTAATGTTCAAGCTGGAAATTATTTTACTAAATAATTGGAGGGAATTTGGATGAAAACAGTTCAAACAAATCAAGCACCGGCGGCTATTGGCCCATACTCGCAAGGAATTACCGTAAATAATATGTTCTATAGCTCAGGGCAAATTCCATTAACAGCTGATGGAGCCTTGGTAACAGGCGATATTAAAGAACAAGCTCACCAAGTTTTTCAAAATTTACAGGCAGTTTTAACAGCTGCTGGTGCGTCTTTTGAAACAGTCGTTAAGACAACTGTATTTATTAAAAATATGGATGATTTCGCTTCATTAAACGAGGTATATGGTGAATATTTCTCGATCCATAAACCCGCTCGTTCGTGTGTCGAGGTTGCCCGCTTACCAAAAGATGTTTTAGTTGAAATTGAAGTTGTCGCACTCGTTAAGTAATTTAGTTAATTTCTGTTAATTTACTCCTGTGTTTACAATTGTTCACTATTTTGCCCTAAATTTTCTAAAATATTTTGAATATAAAGAAGGATTTCTGAAAAAGTTGTTGAATTTAATTACTTAGCTTTTTATATCAGAAAAGGGTGTGAGCACATGGAAGTAACTGACGTAAGATTACGCCGAGTTAATACTGACGGACGCATGCGAGCGATTGCATCAATCACTTTGGACAATGAATTTGTTGTTCATGACATTCGTGTTATTGACGGGAACAACGGTTTATTTGTAGCTATGCCAAGCAAACGTACTCCAGATGGAGAATTTCGTGACATTGCGCATCCAATTAATTCAGGAACGCGCGGTAAAATCCAAGAAGCTGTTTTGGCTGAGTACCACCGTTTAGGTGAATTAGAAGTAGAATTTGAAGAAGCCGGAGCTTCCTAAGGATTTTTACAACTAGGGCCTTTCTTCTATGAAGGCTCTTTTTATTGTTTTTAGTTAATCCCCTCCCCTTTATTCCCTCGTAAATTAACTCATTATTACAAAATTAGACTCTTCCCTCACATACCTTGAAAAGAGCGCCCATTTACGTTAATATTTTTAATGGATAAAAAGGTTAATTGGAGGACTTGAACATGCATAATCGTTATGCTGTGATTTTGGCTGCAGGGCAAGGAACGCGGATGAAGTCAAAGCTATATAAAGTATTACACCCGGTATGCGGAAAACCAATGGTACAACACGTGGTTGACCAAGTAATGAAGCTTAATATACAAGAAGTTGTCACAATTATTGGTCATGGGGCAGAAATGGTGCAAGCACAGCTGGGCGATAGCAGTCGGTATGCTCTACAAGATCAGCAGTTAGGTACTGCCCATGCTGTTAGTCAGGCACAGAGCCTGCTCGAAGGGAAAGCAGGAGTGACGATTGTTGTTTGTGGGGATACTCCTCTAATCAAAGCTGAAACGATGGAGTCTCTGTTTAAACATCATGAAGAGTTAGCTGCAAAAGCTACCATCCTCACAGCGAGAATTGAAGACCCAACAGGATACGGCCGAATCATTCGTAATAAAAAAGGCTTAGTTGAAAAAATTGTTGAGCATAAAGACGCCTCTGAAGAGGAAAGAAAGATTAATGAAATCAATACTGGTACTTATTGCTTCGATAATTTTGCATTATTTGAAGCCTTAAAGAACGTTTCAAATGAAAATGTTCAAGGGGAATATTATTTACCAGATGTGATAGAAATTCTAAAAAAACAGGGGGAAGTTGTCACAGCTTTCCAAACAGATGAATTTGAAGAAACATTAGGTGTGAATGACCGCGTGGCTTTAGCAGAAGCAGAACGAATTATGCGTGTCCGTACGAATGCAGCACATATGCGGAATGGGGTAACGATTATTGATCCTGCGAACACCTATATAGAAACAGAGGTTGAAATAGGGCAGGATACAGTTATCTATCCAGGAACGATGATCAAAGGCAAAACAGTGATTGGAGCAGAATGTCAGATTGGACCAAACTCTGAAATCGTTTCGTGTGAAATTGGTGCTGAAACGGTAATCCGTCAATCAGTTGCCCATAATAGCTCGATCGGTGCTCAAGTCAACATTGGGCCATTTGCCCATATTCGTCCAGAATCAGCGATTCAGGATGAAGTGAAGATTGGCAATTTTGTCGAAATTAAAAAGGCTGTCTTTGGAAAAGGAAGCAAAGCCTCCCATCTCAGCTATATTGGTGATGCTGAGGTAGGTTCCGATGTAAACATTGGCTGTGGCTCGATTACAGTGAATTATGACGGTAAAAATAAATTCTTAACAAAAATAGAAGATGGAGTCTTTATTGGCTGCAATTCAAATCTAGTTGCTCCTGTTACGATTAAGAAGGGTGCATATGTGGCCGCTGGTTCAACGATTACAAAAGATGTACCAAGTGAGGCCTTATCGATTGCCCGGGCACAGCAAGTGAATAAGGAAAATTACGTTCAAAAGCTTAATCTAAAGAAATAGGCTAAGAAATTTAGGAGGCTATTATGTCGAATCAATATTTAGACCCAAATCTTAAGGTATTTAGTTTAAATTCCAATCGTCCCCTTGCAAGAGAAATTGCTAAAGTAATCGGTGTTGAATTAGGTAAATGTTCTGTCACAAGATTTAGTGATGGAGAAATTCAAATCAATATTGAAGAAAGTATTCGTGGCGGTGACGTTTATGTCATCCAGTCGACTAGCCAGCCTGTTAATGAAAATATTATGGAATTATTAATTATGATTGATGCGTTAAAAAGGGCCTCTGCTAAAACGATTAATATTGTGATGCCATACTATGGCTATGCACGTCAGGATCGTAAGGCACGTGCTCGTGAGCCGATTACAGCTAAATTAGTGGCAACCCTGCTTGAAACGGCTGGAGCAACCCGTGTTATCTGTCTTGATCTGCACGCACCACAAATTCAAGGATTCTTTGATATTCCTACGGATCATTTAATGGGTGTACCTATTTTAGCTGACTATTTTAAAACTAGAGAATTCAATGGCGATATTGTCATCGTTTCTCCAGACCATGGCGGCGTAACAAGAGCTCGGAAATTAGCGGAACGGATGAAAGCTCCAATTGCGATTATCGATAAACGTCGCCCAAGACCAAATGTCGCTGAAGTAATGAATATCGTAGGTAACATTGAAGGGAAAACGGCGATTTTAATTGATGATATTATCGATACAGCTGGAACCATCACACTCGCGGCGAACGCTTTAATTGAAAACGGCGCATCAGAAGTTTATGCTTGCTGTACCCATCCGGTTCTTTCGGGTCCTGCAATCGAAAGAATTCAAAATTCAAAAATTAAAGAATTAGTGATCACTAATTCCATTGCACTTCCAGAAGAGAAAAAGATTGATAAGATTATTAACTTATCTGTAGCACCACTGCTTGGTGAAGCGATTATTCGTGTTCATGAGGAGCAATCTGTAAGTACTTTGTTTGATTGATGATAAGAATGAAGGGTCTGGCCTCTTTGGTCAGATCCTACTTTTGCTTATGTATAGTTACCTATTTTGGAACAAACAGTCCAAAAAAATGTTTAGACCGCCCTCTTTTGGGGCATTTTTATATAGACAGTTTTTGATAAAATAGGAGGGTAACTAAATATGAGTACTGTACTACAAGCAAAAGAACGGAAGGAATTCCGTCATTCCGCATTAAAGGCCATTAGAAAAAACGGGAACATCCCCGCGATTATTTATGGTGCGAAGGTTGATAGTAAGCCTGTGTCGATTAGTTCAGCAGACTTAACAAAAACGATCCGTCAAGTGGGCAGGAATGGTGTTATTTCTCTTGATGTAGATGGCAGTAAACAAGATGTTGTCTTAACCGATTACCAAGAGGACTCTATTAAAAAAGAGATCATACACGTTGATTTCTTAGCTGTAGATAAATCCTCAAAAATTAATGTGGATGTAAGACTTGTTCTCGTTGGGGATGCAGCAGGAGTAAAAGACGGCGGCGTGATGCAGCAACCGCTTCATCAATTAGCAGTTACATCGACACCGGATAATATTCCACCGCAAATTGAAGTGGATGTAACAAACCTACAAGTAGGTGAAACATTAACCATTGCCGACATTCTATATCAAGGTTCTTCTTTTACGATTAACCATGAGAATGATGAGGTAATCGCTTCGATTCTTCCACCAAAGCAAGAAGAGGAAATTAATGCAGGTGAACAACAAGCACCGGGACATCCTGATAATGAAGAAGGAAGAGAGACCACTCCGGAATAGAAAAGCAATCGCGCTCGGGCTAGACAATGTTCCAAGCACAATGTAAATTAAGAGTTGGAAGGCGTAATCTTCTTCAGGTTACGTCTTTTATCGCATTAAATATTTATGGGAGAAAAATCTATGTTTCGTAAAATATTTAAAAGGTTGGCTAAGCCAGAAGAGGTGGGACCCCAGATGAAGTTAATCGTTGGTTTAGGTAACCCAGGAAAACAATATGACCAGACGAGGCACAATATTGGTTTTGAAGTCATTGATGCTCTATCGAGTAAATTTGCGATCCCACTTAACCAGTCCAAATTTAAAGGACTGTATGGGATTGGTTTTTATAGTGGTGAAAAAGTAATTTTATTAAAACCGCTTACTTATATGAATTTATCTGGAGAATCAATCAGAGCTGTCATGGATTATTATGATATTGACATAGAAGATCTGCTTGTAATTTATGATGATCTTGATTTGCCGGTCGGAAAGATTAGACTTCGACAAAAAGGGAGCCCTGGCGGACATAATGGGATTAAGTCCACAGTAGCCCATCTTGGAACACAACAGTTCAACAGAATAAGGATTGGAATTGACCGCCCTCAGCCTGGAATGAGTGTGCCTGATTATGTTCTAGGACGTTTTCATCCGGACGAAAAGGCTCCAACTGAGGATGCAGTGAAGAAAAGTGCAGAAGCCTGCTCGTCATGGCTGGAAAAGCCCTTCTTACAGGTCATGAATGAATATAATCAGTAAATTGTTCATGACACAAGCCATTGTTTCATACAATAAAGCATTAAAACGAAATGGAAGGATCATCATACGAGCGGTTAATCTAATGAATAAGTTCCTCCTAGTAGGTTAATACTAATAAGGAATCCTAGATTAGGGAGGGACAGGCGTGGCTATCCATTACCATTGTCGTCATTGTGGTACCAAACTTGGTTCAATTGATAAAGCATCGATACACAGCGAAAGCCTCGGTCTTCATAAATTAACAGATCAAGAAAGACTGGAAATGGTTGCGTATGACTCGTCCGGCGATATTCACATCACAGCCATTTGTGAAGACTGTCAGGAAGCTTTAGAGCGGAATCCAGATTACCATCAATACGATTTCCTTATTCATTAACCAGCTTTGGAGTACCGTCCAAAGCGTTTTTCTATTTATAATTTACTAACATAAGAACGTTATTAATATGAATTTTGTTGAGGAGGGAGGAGAAACCTTGAAAGCTTTAAAATCGTTATTTCTAAAGCAGGAAGATGTCCATTCCGTGATCGCGGGAGTGGAAGAGGGATTAAAGGAACAGTTAATTGCAGGGTTATCGGGTTCGTCAAGAACAGTTTTAACCGCTTCTATCTACGAACAAACGCAAAGGCCGATCATGCTCGTCACCCACAATCTATTACAAGCACAAAAACTCTATGATGATATTGTCAATCTATTAAGTGAGAAAGATGTTTTTCTTTTTCCAGCCAATGAGTTAATTGCTGCTGAGATGAGCATTGCCAGTCCGGAATTAAAAGCCCAAAGAATTGAAGCTTTAAACTACTGGAGCAAGCATAATAAAGGAATATTAATTGTCCCAATTGCAGGGTTAAAGAAGATCGTACCTCCTAAGTCTTTATGGAAAGAATACCAGCTCTCGTTAAAATTAGGGGAAGATATAACGATCGAGAAAACCTTAAATACATTTGTAAAAATGGGTTATATCCGAGCGGAAATGGTCACAACTCCAGGGGAATTTAGTGTAAGAGGCGGGATCATCGATATTTATCCGCTTACCGAAGCAAATCCGCTGCGAATTGAATTATTCGATACTGAAATTGACTCGATTCGTTATTTCTCGCTTGATGATCAACGTTCAAAAGAGAAGGTTCCAGAGGTTCATATTGGACCAGCAACAGAAGTAGTGTTAGAGGCAGACAATTATAGCCGCATTATTGATCATCTTGAAGCCGGATTAGGTAAAAGTCTTCGGAAACTAAAAGATGATAAAGCAAAAATGCAGCTATCGCAAAATATAAGTTTTGAATTGGAGCAGTTAAAAAACGGTCAAAAGCCTGACCAAGTCTTTAAATACCTTTCACTAGCCTACGATAGGGCTGCTAGTTTACTAGACTATCTGCCAAGCAATGGCCTTGTGTTTATTGACGAAATAAGCCGGGTTCAAGAGATGAATGATTCCTTAGTAAAAGAAGAGGCAGAATGGTATACAAGCTTACTTGGCACAGGCCAGATTATCCATGATTTACATATTTCCCATGACCTTTCAGTTCTGCTGCAAAAAAGAGAATTACCGATTGTTTATATGTCCTTGTTTTTACGTCATGTCGCCAATACAAGTCCGCAAAATATTATTAATGTCTCCTGTAAGCAAATGCAAAACTTTCATGGGCAAATGCATTTATTAAAGGCAGAGATCGACAGGTGGAAGAAAAGCAATTATTCTATTTTATTTCTAGGACCGGATGAAGAGCGGGTAAAAAAATTAGAGCGTGTACTAGAGGACTATGAAATTACTGCAAGTTTGACGAAGGGTGAACAGCAGCTGTTACCTGGCCGAGTTCAGATTATGAAAGGAAACCTGCAAACGGGCTTTGAACTGTCGATCCAGAAAATAGCTGTGATTACCGAAGAAGAATTATTTAATAAACGGGTCAAAAAATCTACTAACCGTCAAAAACTATCAAATGCTGAAAGAATTAAGAGTTACTCAGAGCTTAAAATCGGTGATTATGTTGTTCACGTGAACCATGGAATCGGTAAGTATTTAGGAATTGAAACGCTGGTCATTAATGGAATTCATAAGGATTATCTCCATATCCGCTATCAGGGGACAGATAAACTTTATGTTCCAGTTGAACAAATTGACCTGGTCATGAAGTATGTCGGTTCAGAAGGAAAAGAGCCAAAAATTTATAAACTGGGCGGAACGGATTGGAAAAAGGTAAAGAAAAAGGTTCAATCCTCTGTTCAAGATATTGCCGACGATTTAATCAAATTATATGCGGAGCGGGAAGCTGCTGTGGGTTATGCCTATTCGCCTGATGGCGATATGCAAAGAGATTTTGAAACATCGTTTGCTTACCAAGAAACAGACGATCAGTTACGATCGATTCATGAGATTAAGAAGGACATGGAAAGACCACGTCCGATGGACCGCCTCCTTTGCGGCGATGTAGGTTATGGAAAAACAGAAGTAGCGATTCGCGCGGCCTTCAAGGGCATCGCAGATGGGAAGCAAGTCGCTTTACTTGTGCCAACAACCATTTTGGCTCAGCAGCATCATGAAACGTTAAGGGAGAGATTTCAGGATTATCCGATTAATATTGGCCTATTAAGCCGTTTCCGCTCGAAAAAACAACAAACGGATACCATTAAAGGTTTAAAAGCGGGTACGATTGATATTGTCGTAGGAACACATCGCCTGCTTTCAAAAGATATTGTTTATCGTGATTTAGGGTTGTTGATCATTGATGAAGAGCAGCGGTTTGGGGTTACCCATAAGGAAAAAATTAAGAAATTAAAAACGAATGTCGATGTATTAACATTGACGGCAACACCGATCCCTAGAACTCTTCACATGTCGATGCTCGGGGTCCGAGATTTATCGGTTATCGAAACACCGCCTGAAAATCGTTTTCCTGTGCAAACCTATGTGATGGAATATAATGGATCATTGGTGCGGGAAGCGATTGAAAGGGAACTAGCCCGCGACGGACAAGTCTACTTTTTATATAACCGAGTGGAAGACATTGAACGCAAAGCCGAGGAAATATCGATGCTTGTCCCCGATGCGCGCGTGGCTTTTGCCCATGGTCAGATGACAGAAAATGAATTAGAAGCGGTGATGATTGGCTTTTTAGCTGGCGAATTTGATGTTCTTGTTAGTACGACCATTATTGAAACAGGTGTGGATATTCCGAATGTTAATACATTAATAGTCTTTGATGCGGATCGCATGGGGCTCTCTCAGCTGTATCAGCTCCGTGGTCGTGTGGGAAGGTCTAATCGTGTTGCCTACGCCTATTTCACCTATCGAAAAGATAAAGTATTAACAGAAGTCGCTGAAAAACGCCTTCAAGCGATCAAGGAATTTACTGAATTAGGTTCAGGATTTAAAATTGCGATGCGCGATTTATCGATAAGAGGGGCAGGAAATTTACTAGGGGCCCAGCAGCATGGATTTATTGACTCCGTCGGTTTTGATCTTTATTCGCAAATGTTGAAAGAAGCCATTGAAGAGCGTAAGGTTAACATCGGCGTTGCTGGAGCAGCTGTAAAAAAATCGGTAGAAATTGACCTTGAAATTGATGCCTACATTCCGGATACATATATTAAGGATGGGCATCAAAAAATAGAAATGTACAAACGTTTTAGAGGGGCCGAGACTCTTGCAGATATTGAAGAGCTTGAAGCGGAAATGTTGGACCGGTTTGGTGAATATCCGGATGAGGTTTCCTGCCTATTCCAAATCGCTGAAATGAAGGTTTATGCCCTTTTAAATGGGGTGGAACAAATTAAGCAGCTAAAACAGGAAATAACCATTTTAGTGAATGAACAGGTTACCAACACGATTGATGGAAGTAAGATTTTTCATATTGGAAGCCAATTTGGCCGAAATGTTACCCCTGGAATGGAAGGTCCTAGGCTGAAAATTGTGATCAAGGTCAAGGAGTATAAAACCTCACAATGGCTGAATATTGCCTTTGAAATGGTTAAGGCACTGTCCCAAGCAAAAAAGGGTCATGAAAATCCAGTAAATTAACTGGATTCCTCTAAACATTGGTAGAAAGTGGACCGCTTGTGGGTTTGCCCCCAAGCAATTAACTGGAATCCTGCTTTATCCAATTTGGGATAATTGTTATATATTTGAAAAATTATAACGTTTATGTATAGAACTTTCCAGATGAAAGATACTAAGTTCAAAGTTGGTGATGATTACAATAAAAGGAAAAACCGTCATCGCCAAGTTGAATAATCATCAGATGAAAGTGAGGCAACATTGGATGAAAGCAACTGGAATAGTTCGTCGAATCGATGATTTGGGTCGTGTTGTCATTCCTAAAGAAATACGCAGAACTTTGCGTATCCGCGAAGGGGATCCGTTAGAGATTTTCGTTGATCGAGACGGAGAAGTCATCTTAAAAAAGTATTCACCTATAAGTGAATTGGGTGATTTTGCCAAAGAATATGCTGAAGCACTTTTCGATAGCCTCGGGAACCCTGTATTAATTTGTGATAGAGATACCGTTATTGCAATGGCAGGCGGTTCTAAGAAAGAGTACTTAAATAAAAATATTAGTGATGTAGTTGAAAAAACAATGGAAGAACGAAATTCATTGCTGTTCACTCAAAAGGGTGATATCGCCTTAGTGGATGGAAATGAAGAAGCAATAACTTCATATACGATCGGCCCTATTATTGCAAATGGTGATCCAATCGGGGCAGTTATCATTTTTTCTAAAGAAGGAACTCTTGGCGAAGTGGAGCAGAAGGCTGTTGAAACAGCAGCTGGTTTCTTAGCTCGACAAATGGAGTCATAAAAGAACTAATCCTATTTAACAAATTTGAAAAAGACAGCCATTGCTGTCTTTTTTATTTAGTTTAAAAGGGAACTCCCCATGATATAATTACCTTCGAGTTTGTATTTTTTAGTAGGTGAATGAATGAAGTCTGTGAATCAATCAAAGGCTCTGTTTAGAGGAGCCTTTATTCTAATGCTTGCGGCCCTTATTACAAAAATTTTAAGTGCCTTTTATCGAATTCCTTTTCAAAACATTGTCGGAGATATTGGCTTTTACATATATCAGCAAGTATATCCGTTTTATGGGATGGCCATTGTCCTTTCGACGACAGGCTTTCCAGTCGTCATTTCAAAGCTCTATGCGGAGCAGAAGCAAAAAGGTGATGACGAAAAATCACGCCTGCTTCTTTTTGTATCATTTATTTATTTGCAATTATTTGGTTTTATCTGTTTCCTAATTCTTTACTTTGGTGCAAAAGCAATCGCTGTTTGGATGAATGACCCCCATCTCTCGATTCTATTAAGGGTAGTCTCGATTGTGTTTCTGTTGTTTCCAATGATGTCGATTCTGAGAGGCTATTACCAAGGGATTGGGGACATGGTCCCAACGGCACTATCACAGGTAGGGGAACAAACCACACGAGTATTGACGATTCTCTTTTTGGCCTCTCTTTTTATGGAAAAGGGTTATTCCTTCTATCTTGTCGGCGGTGGGGCCATGTTTGGTTCGATTACCGGCAGTATGATCTCAGGAATTATCTTGTTTATGTTTTTATGGATACGTAAAGAATGGAAGGTAGTAGCACCAAGGCAAGGAATGTTTCAGAGATATGCAAACGATGCAAAAAAGATCTTTAAGGCCCTTGTCTATCAGGGTCTCACGATTTGTATTAGCGGGATGCTCATGATATTTATCCAATTAGCCGATGCTTTGAATCTCTACTCCCTGCTTGTCGGAAGCGGGATTGATAGAGAAGTGGCTAAAAGCCTTAAGGGGATATTTGACCGTGGACAGCCATTAATCCAGTTAGGAACGATTGCTGCCACCTCCATGTCTTTAACCCTTGTTCCCTTAATCACAAGAGAGCGGTTGGCTGCCAAACCTGAATTTTTACAACACAAAATTCAAGTAGCTCTTAAAGTGAGTATCATTTTCGGTTTAGGTGCCTCTTCAGGTCTATGGGCGATCATTAAACCGACTAACACGATGCTGTTTGAAAATGAAGCTGGTTCAGCGGTGTTAGGGGTATTGAGTTTTGTAATCTTGTTTACGTCGCTTACCGCAACGATTATCGCCATTATGCAGGGCATGGGTGTGCTGCTATTTCCAGCCATCGCAGTTGCATGTATATTTCCGTTAAAATATATCCTAAATGTTTATTTGGTACCCTTATATGGAACAATGGGTGCTGCCATTTCATCACTTATTTCGCTGGGAATGGTCACAGCACTGCTATTCATTCAATTTAAAAAAGTCGTTCGGATTTCGCTATTCTCCCTTCACTTTTGGAGAACGATCATAATGGCCACCGCATCGATGGTCCTCTTTTTAAAGGTTTATTTATATATGTTCGGCTCGGATGATTATGGTCGAATCGAAGCTGTCTTTCAATCGTTAAGCGCGGTAATCGTTGGTGGTTTCCTCTTTTTATTGATTATTATTAGAGGCAAAGTCTTTCGTGAGGAAGAATTGGCGCTATTTCCATTTGGAAGTACATTAATAAAATTATTGGCCCGAAAGGATAGGAATTAACAATGGTAAGAAGGATTGAAATTCTTGGTTTAGGTGCAGGAGATTTGGAACAAATTCCTGTTGGTGTATATAAGAAGTTACTTAAAGCAAACTCGTTATTTTTGCGGACGAAGGAACATCCGGTGGTCTCTGAGTTGGAGAAAGAAGGATTAAGGTATACTTCATTTGATTCCATCTATGAAAAACACGATCAATTCGAGGAAGTATATGAAGAAATTGTCGAGACGCTGTTGCAAGAGGCAGAAAGCGAGACGATTGTTTATGCTGTTCCAGGACATCCACTAGTAGCAGAGCGGGCAGTGCAGCTTCTTTTAGCGTATGGTCCAACAAGGGATATTGAAATAAGCATTGGCGGTGGACAAAGTTTTATTGATGCCTTATTTACCTCGTTAAAGATTGACCCGATTGAGGGGTTTCAGTTACTTGATGGGACATCACTCAACACATCACAACTGCAAATTGACCAACATATGATTGTGAGCCAAGTATATGACCAATTTGTTGCCTCCAACGTTAAATTAACCTTAATGGAAAAATTACCAGATGATTATCAGGTTTATATCGTTACAGCGGCAGGGAGCAGTCAAGAAATAATCGAAAAAGTTCCATTGTTTGAATTGGACCGAAATGTATCGATTAACAATCTGACGTCCGTTTATATTCCGCCAGTCAAAGAGGAACAAATCCTATTGAAGAATTTTTCAAAGTTAAGGGAAATTATTGCTGAACTTAGGAGTCCAACTGGCTGCCCATGGGATAGAGAGCAAACCCATGAATCCTTAAAAAAATATTTAATAGAAGAAACCTACGAAGTAATTGACGCAATTAACCATGAAGATATTGACCATTTAATCGAAGAACTGGGCGATGTACTGCTTCAGGTCATGCTCCATGCCCAAATCGGTGAAGATGATGGTTATTTTTCGATTGATGACATTATTGAAGGATTATCAGCGAAAATGATTCGCCGCCATCCCCATGTGTTTGGAAATGGTCAGGCGGAAAATGCCGAAGAAGTGGTAAGAAACTGGCAGGAAATTAAGAAACAGGAAAAAGGTGAAGTGCCTTCTTCTTTACTTGAAGGAGTGTCAATGGCCCTGCCGAATTTGTTAAGAGCGTATGAATTGCAAAAGAAAGCAGCAAAGGTCGGCTTTGATTGGCAGGAAATCACACCTGCGCTGGAGAAAGTGAAAGAAGAACTCGAAGAATTTGTGAATGAATTAGACGGAACAGACGAGGGCATGGCACGGGCTAAAGGGGAATTTGGCGATTTACTATTTGCGTTTGTCAATGTTGCCAGGTTCCTAAAGATCCATCCAGAAGAAGCATTGTTCGAAACGAATGAAAAGTTTACACGCCGTTTTCAATTTGTTGAGGAAAAAGTAAAGGACAGTGGCAGGACTTTTGAAGAACATACACTGGAACAACTCGACCTATACTGGGACGAAGCAAAGTTATTAGGACTTTAGAAAAAGGGGAGTTTACGCATGCGTCTAGATAAATTTTTGAAAGTATCGCGATTAATCAAAAGAAGGACTTTAGCAAAAGAGGTGTCTGATCAAGGGAGAATCGAAATTAATGGGAAAGAGGCCAAAGCTTCTTCAACGGTTAAAGTCGGGGATGAATTAACAATCCGACTGGGGCAAAGAAAAGTTACCGCAAGGATTGACCGGATCCAGGATACCACCCGCAAAGAGGAAGCAGCAGAGATGTATACGATTATCAATGAAGAAAGAATTGGCTCCACAGAATTTCCAATGTAGTAACCGAGTTCTAATTTTCAAATCCTTCACATAAATTGTATCAAAAAGGTTGTACAAATGATTGTGAGGGATGTTAATGAGCCAGTATTATGATAATAATCCAACAAAGAGCAGTGTTCCAGACCATGACGTCATCATGAGAGGCAGAAAACTTCTTGAGATTACCGGTGTCAAGCAAGTGGAAAGTTTTGATAATGAAGAATTTTTATTAGAAACATCAATGGGATTTTTAGCGATCAAAGGACAAAATTTGCAAATGAAAAATCTCGATGTAGAAAAGGGGATTGTTTCGATTAAGGGGAAAATTTTTGATTTAGTTTACCTTGACGAACAGCACGGGGAGAAAGCTAAAGGATTCTTTAGTAAGTTATTCCGATGACCCTCTCGACTCAATTTATTACGTTGCTTTCAATGATAGGAATGGGGTCATTATTCGGCGCCATGTTCGATACCTATCAGCGGTTTTTAAATCGGCCGAAAAGAAAGCAGTGGATTGTATTCTTTAATGATTTATTATTTTGGATGATCCAAGCTGTGATCATATTTTACACGTTATTTTTAGTGAATAATGGGGAATTAAGATTTTATATCTTCCTCGCGCTTATTTGTGGATTTGCCGCCTACCAGAGTTTATTTAAAGGGATTTACCTTCACTTGCTGGAGGTATCGATTAAAACAACGATAGCTGTCAGCCGCTTTATAAAAAAAGCTTTCCATCTCCTGATTTATAAACCAATCTTGGGTCTTATTCAGCTAATTATTATCATTATCATTTCAACTGGCAGGGGGCTTTTAACCCTTGTTAGATTTATGGGTAAGGTTTTACTATTTATCCTAAAGATTATTTTTGTACCGTTACAAAAAATTATGTTAATTTTTTGGAAACTTTTGCCGAAAGGTCTTAAAAAATCCGTCGAGAAGTTATATAATAATACGGCAGGAAATTTTCACAAAATCAGGAATTATATAAGTAAGATGATAAATAGATGGAAAAAACCAAAAGAGTAAGGCGGTGAGGGAAATGGGAGCAGAACAAAAGAAAAGTGTGTCAAAGATCCAGACAACATATGTTAAACAGCAGGAGTATGCAGAAATTGCCTCAGCTAGGAAAAAGAAATTATTAGCAAGGCGGCTGTCGATGTTTTTGGTTTTGGCCAGTATTCTCTCTTATTTAATGATTTCCAGCACCATTTCCCAAACTGCTAAACTCAAGGCAAAGATTGCTCAAAAAAAGGAACTTAATCACCAATTAACAGACTTAAAGAATCAGCAGGATATTCTCAATGAAAATATTATTAAATTAAATGATGATGATTATATTGGAAAGTTAGCTAGAAAAGAATATTTCTTCTCTGAGAAAAATGAAATTATTTTTACGATCCCTGATGAAAAAAAGGGGAAATGAACCAATTTGTAGCCATATTGACACTGATTTTTTTCTTTTTGTATAATATAGAGTAAGATTGATTTTTTATACTTTTAAGGAGGAACATTCTTTTTATGTCAATTGAAGTAGGCAGCAAGTTACAGGGGAAGGTAACAGGAATTACTAATTTTGGAGCGTTTGTGGAGCTGCCGGGTGGCTCAACAGGACTCGTACACATCAGCGAGGTTGCGGACAACTATGTGAAAGATATTAATGATCATTTAAAGGTTGGCGACCAAGTTGAGGTAAAAGTCCTCAATGTTGAGAAGGATGGGAAAATTGGACTGTCGATTAAAAAAGCGAAGGATCGACCAGAGACGCAGCAAAGGTCCCATTCAAACTCACAATCACAACGTCCTCGTCAGGGTAGAAACAACGATCGCAATAATGCTAAGCCGGAAAATTTTGAAACCAAAATGGCAAAATTTTTAAAAGATAGTGAGGATCGTTTATCTTCCTTAAAACGGCACACAGAGTCCAAGCGTGGAGGAAGAGGAGCTAAGCGGGGGTAAACTTGCTGCTAACTTTTATCAGAATAAGAGTGGCCTTACTCAATATCTATAAATCTAAGACAGGTCTAAATGGCCTGTCTTTTTTTGTTTTTCAATAAAAAAGTGTCAGGCACCATGTGAATTCTTCACATGGTGCCTGACACCCAATGATGACACCCAACGACACTAATTACTATTATTTGAATGATAATAGTGAAAACCGTCGAACGATTCTTTTTGCTTGTTCACTAATTTGACAAACTTTTCTGACTATTAATTTTATAATTATCTGAACGATGAAAGAATAGGGAGTGTGATTTATGGAAAAGACAAATGCTAGTTTCATAGAACCAGTCAGAGAAGTTAATCTGCATTCATCGAAATGGGCTTTGCAGAGTGGAATGAAAAAAGTTCAACTAATGCTAGAGTCCTTTTTCATAAAAAAGGGGTACCTGTTATTATTGGTGGGTTTTTTGCTGGGACGGGCCTTGATTTTGGCAAAGTTGACTCCATTTTGCCTTCCCTTTTTTGCCTCTGTTTATTTAATTAAACGAGATCGGGCACCGCTTGCCTTGATCGGATTGATTATCGGTGCAGTGACCATTTCGCTAACAAATGCGGCATTTACCTTCGTAGTTACGCTTAGCTACATGGTAGTTTTCCGAATATGCAAGAAATGGTTAAGGAATGAAATGAAATCGACACCTTTTATTGTCGGTATTGTGCTTGGGCTGGGGAAATTGGCTGAAGCGTTTATACTTTCAAAGCAATTGACTCTATATGATTTAATGATGGTCGGAGTTCAAACAAGTCTTGCTTTTATTTTGACGTTAATTTTTTTACAAAGTATCCCATTACTAACCTTTAATAAACGGAGACAATTGTTAAAAACGGAAGAAATCGTTTGTTTAATCATTATGCTCGCTTCGATTATGACGGGGACGATTGGCTGGAAGGTTTATGACCTCTCGATTGAGCATATTATGTCGAGATACCTAGTATTAGTGTTTTCTTTTATAGCTGGTGCAACAGTCGGTTCGACAGTTGGGGTTGTCACTGGGTTAATTTTTAGTCTTGCTAGCGTGTCTAGTTTTTACCATATGAGTTTACTTGCTTTTTCAGGAGTCTTGGGCGGCTTGATGAAGGAAGGTAAAAAAATAGGTGTTTCAATTGGATTATTTATCGCAACGCTCCTAATTGGCATGTATGGGGAAGGCGGAGGGTCCATCCTGCTTACTGTATTGGAGTCAGCTGCGGCCATCTTCTTATTCCTCTTAACACCTCAGGTATTAACTTCTCGATTAGCAAAGTATATCCCTGGTACACCGGAGTACACAGCAGAGCAGCAAAAATATATGCGTAAGATGCGCGATGTTACGGCACAGCGGGTTTCACAATTCTCTAATGTCTTCCATGCCTTGTCCAAAAGCTTTTCACAAATGGAGATCCAACCAAAAGAAGAGCAAAATGAACGTGAAATGGATTATTTTATGAGTAACGTAACCGAAAAAACCTGCCAAACATGCTTTAAGAAGGATCAATGCTGGGCGAACAATTTTAATACAACCTATGCCTATATGGAAGAAATTATTCATGAAATGGATCAAAACGACGGGAATGTTTCTTCTAAACTATCGCGAGAATGGGAAAAGATTTGTACGCGATCAAAAAGAGTGTACGAATCGATTGGGCAAGAATTAATGTTTTTTCAAGCCAATCAAAAGTTGAAAAAGCAGGTTCAGGAAAGCCGCAGACTAGTTGCGGATCAATTGTTAGGTGTGTCTGAAGTGATGGATAATTTCGCGAAAGAGATCCAACGGGAAAGAGAAAACCACCACAAGCAGGAAGAACAAATTATGGAGGCCATGCAATCGTTCGGAATCCATATAGAACAGGTGGAAATCTATAGCCTCGAGCAAGGAAATGTCGATATTGAGATGTCTTTGCCATTTTGCGATGGCCATGGTGAATGTGACAAATTAATCGCACCGATGTTATCCGATATTCTCGGTGAAACCATTGTCGTTAATAAGGAAGAATGTGCAACCATACCGAATGACTTTTGCCGTGTGACATTCAGATCATCAAAGGCGTTTACGGTAGAAACAGGAGTGGCCCATGCTGCCAAGGATGGGGGGCTTGTATCTGGAGACAGCTATTCGACGATTGAACTTGGATTAGGTAAATATGCGATAGCTATTAGTGATGGAATGGGAAATGGGGAGAGAGCCCATTACGAGAGTAAAGAAACACTGCTTCTATTACAAAAAATCCTCCAATCAGGAATCGAGGAAAAAGTAGCAATTAAATCTGTTAATTCCATACTTTCGCTCCGGACGCAGGATGAAATTTTTTCTACATTAGATTTAGCGATGATTGATCTGCAAAATGCTTCAGCCAAGTTCCTTAAGATTGGATCCACACCAAGCTTTATTAAAAGAGGGAGTAAGATTATTAAAATTCAGGCAAGCAATCTGCCAATAGGAATGATTCAAGAATTTGAAGTGGATGTGGTCAGTGAACAACTAAAAGCTGGAGATTTACTAATTATGATGAGCGATGGGGTGTTTGAAGGTCCCTTGCATGTAGAAAATTATGATTTATGGATGAAAAGAAAATTACAAGGATTAGAGACAGATAATCCGCAGGAGGTAGCTGATTTAATTCTCGAGGAAGTCATTCGATCGAGATCTGAAATCATCCATGATGATATGACCGTGACCGTAGCGAAAATAAAACACAATACGCCAAAATGGGCATCCATTCCTGTTCCCAAACTGAAACGGCAGGCCTAATAGAGTATTTTATACCGTCTCTCATTAAAATATGTATAAATCATTTAGATCCCGTCGAAAATGGTACCAATACATGTTGTGAAGGGAGAAGGTTATGTATACAGGGAAAATTCGCCAAATTTTACTAATCACCGATGGATGTTCCAATCAAGGGGACGATCCAATTGCCATGGCTGCACTAGCGAAAGAACAAGGAATCACTGTTAATGTCATTGGTGTGATGGAGCAGGATACCATTGATGAAAAAGGAATGACCGAAATTGATGGGATCGCGATGTCAGGCGGGGGAGTCAGTCAGATTGTCTATGCCCAGCAGCTCTCTCAAACCGTGCAAATGGTGACTCGTAAGGCGATGAACCAAACTATTCAGGGTGTGGTTAACCGTGAATTGCAACAAATTTTGGGACGATCGCAAACAATGGAAGACCTCCCGCCTGAAAAACGGGGCGAAGTGATGGAGGTTGTCGATGAATTAGGAGAAACTGTCGAATTAGAAGTGTTGATTCTTGTCGATACAAGCGCAAGTATGAAACACAAACTTCCGACAGTTAAAGAAGCCCTGCTTGACCTCTCTCTAAGCTTGAACGCTCGAACAGGAGATAATCAATTTTCGGTATATGTATTTCCCGGGAAAAAGAAAGATGTCGAAAAATTGCTGGATTGGACACCTAAATTGCAAACTCTGACAAGTGTATTCTCCCAGTTGTCCACTGGAGGAATAACACCGACAGGGCCCGCGTTACGGACAGCGTTATCCTCTTTCGAAGAAAAACAATCCCTAAGGAGCCTGCTTTCACGTGATGATGAATCATACTTTGAAGAGTCAATGTAAGGTAAGCCAAGGGACAATCATTTCAGGGAAATGGCATTTAAAAAAGTATAAAATTATAAAGGAACTTGGATTTGGAGCAAACGGGGTGGTCTACCTTGCTGAGCATAATAGCACTCAAGTCGCTTTAAAAATGAGTGATAATGGTATGTCAATCACTTCTGAGGTAAATGTTTTAAAATCCTTAGCAAAGGTCCAGGGACCCCCAACCCTTGGACCTTCTTTGCTTGATGTCGATGATTGGCAGAGTAATAACGGACGCATTTCCTTTTATGTGATGGAATATATCCAAGGACCAGACTTTTTATCTTTTTTACAACAAAAGGGGAAATCCTGGACAAGTGTGTTATTTTTGCAGCTTTTAAATGATTTAGACAAGCTTCATGAAAATAGCTGGGTATTCGGTGACCTAAAGCCAGAAAACTTAATCGTCACAGGTCCTCCTCCAAAAATAAGATGTATTGATGTTGGCGGCACGACCATTCAAGGAAGAGCGATTAAGGAATTCACGGAGTTCTATGACCGCGGTTATTGGGGACTGGGGTCTAGGAAAGCTGAGCCTTCCTATGACCTGTTTGCAGTGGCAATGATTATGATTAATACCGCCTATCCAAAAAGATTAACGAAAACCAGTGGAGGAATATCGCAATTAAGAGATGCGATCCGACAGAAGCCGGAACTGCTAGCGTGGGAAAAGGTCATCCTAAAAGCACTTCAAGGCCATTATAGCAGCGCTAAACAAATGAGAGCAGACTTATTAGATCTTATGGTCGATAAAAAAATGCCCGATCCGCTATTAAAGCCCATTGGTCCGACCAAACCTTCCCAAAAACAGCCGCCCCGGCCAGATTCAAAAGGGAACCAGCCTGTAACAAGGCAGCACTATCGGAAAAAGAAAAAAAAGAGTGGCTGGATGGAATTTTGGTTAATAGCGATCGTGTTAGGTCTTTTATATGGCTGGTACACATTTAATAAATTGCTGTAATTGTTGAAACTATTCCCAAGGTCATTCGTATAAGAAGAAAGGTTATTTAATACGTAGTTCTGTAAGCGGATAAATAGGAAAAATTTCTAAGCATTTTGTAATGCCAATGCTTTGATAGTTTATTCGTAAAAGTGGTAGACTATTGTTATTCTAAACGTTTTAATGCTTTAAACTTTGTTTTAAGAAAGAGTGCAATCATATGTTGGAATCTAAGGTCAAGGCCTTTCTTAGTCACCAGGGATTCAGATTAGAATCCAAAAAGATTGTCATTGGTGTTTCGGGAGGCCCGGATTCGCTAGCACTGCTTCACTTTTTGCTCGCGGAAAAAGAGAAACAAAACCTTTCCCTAGTTGTAGCCCATGTAGACCATATGTTTCGTGGTCAGGAGTCCTATGAGGATGCGCTGTTCGTCAAAGTATTTTGTGAACAGAATAATCTTCCGTTTGAGATGACTCGCGTCAATGTGCCAGAAATTATCGAAAGCACAGGAAAAAGTTCGCAAATCGCCGCAAGAGATGTAAGGTATGAGTTTTTTTCGAAGATTATGGAAAAGTATCAGTATCGATTTTTAGCCCTTGCACATCATGGTGATGATCAAATCGAAACCATGCTAATGAGATTAACGAGAGGCAGTGCGGGACTGGCTCGAGCGGGTATTCCTTTTTCGAGGCCATTTGAACAGGGAATCATTTTTCGTCCATTTTTAGGATTGGAAAGGGCTGATATTCAGGAATATTGCCTAAATCATAACCTAAGCCCGCGAATAGATCCGAGTAACGAGAAAGGGATCTATAGTAGAAATCGCTTTCGAAAAGAAGTTGTCCCTTTTTTAAAAAAGGAAAATCCACATGTGCATGAACATTTTCAACGGTTTAGCGAGGAATTAAAAAGTGATGAAACCTTTCTTCTGGAGTTAACTGTCCAACGAATGAATACAGTTATGACAAAAAAGGAAGAAAGGGAAATTAGCATTGACATTAAACGCTTTCTTGAAGTGCCTAAACCTTTACAAAGGCGAGGGATTCAACTAATATTAAACTATCTTTACAAAGAAATACCAGCTTCATTATCTGCCGTACATATCGATCAAGTATTTTTCATAATTAATCATCCTCACCCATCAGGTCAACTTGATTTGCCTAATGGTTTAAAAGTTTCCCGTTCCTATCATTCCCTTTCCTTCCAATTTCAACCGATCGAGGTTGAGTCATATTATTTTGAAATGACAGAGCCTGGAACGCTTTTTTTGCCAAATGGCGGGGAAATTAGCAGCAAATATATGGAGGGGGACATTCCAACGGCAAATCCATACACTGCCGTGTTTCATGCAAGCAGTATTAAGTGGCCGATTATCATTCGTTCAAGGAAAATGGGTGATCGGATGACAATTAAGGGAATGCAAGGATCGAAAAAGTTAAAAGCCATATTTATTGATCAGAAAGTACCAGTTTATGATCGAAATATGTGGCCTGTACTCACCGACAAAGAAGGTTCTATTATCTGGCTTCCAGGTTTAAAAAAATCTTTTCTTGAAGGCATAGATTACTCAGCTAAACAATATATACTATTCAAATATCAAAAGTAACGATCTTCTAGGGGGCACATTTAGAATGAAACAGGATATTGAAAAGGTCTTAGTAACAGAAGAAGAGATTCAAATTAAAATCCGGGAGTTAGCTGGACAGTTAACGGAAGAGTATCAGGATCGATTCCCGCTTGCCATAGGTGTTCTAAAAGGTGCAATGCCGTTTATGGCTGATTTATTAAAACGGATGGATTGCTACCTTGAAATGGACTTTATGGATGTTTCCAGCTACGGAACTGGGCTTGTTTCTTCCGGAGAAGTAAAAATCCTCAAGGACCTAGATACATCTGTAGAAGGCAGAGACATTCTAATCATCGAGGATATTATCGATAGCGGTCTAACACTTAGTTATTTGGTTGACCTATTTAAATATCGGAAAGCAAAATCGATCAAGATTGTAACATTGCTCGATAAACCAACAGGTAGAAAAAGTGCAATTAAAGCTGATTATGTTTGTTTTATTGTGCCAGATGAATTTGTTGTTGGATATGGCTTGGATTATATTGAAAAATATCGAAACCTTCCATATATCGGTGTCTTAAAACCTGAAGTATACAGCAATAATCTTTAAGATACTTATTAGCTCATTATTAAAGCAACATATAAAGCTTTAAGCATGAGAGTAATTCCTTGAATTAGTAAGATTTTCTATGATACCATTTAGTATAGTTTGCCTATCGTGGGAGGAGGTAAGAGATGAATCGGATTTTCCGTAATACCATCTTTTATTTATTGATATTTTTAGTCATTATTGGCGTGGTGAGTTTCTTTAATGGAAGCAATGAACAAACAGATCATATTTCATATGATAAGTTTGTAAAGCAATTAGAAAATGGCGAAGTGAAATCATTTTCAATGCAGCCTGAACGAGGCGTTTATGAGGTTCGTGGTGAGTTAGAAGCGAAAAGTAAAAAATTCATAACCTATATTCCAAACAGCGAAAAGATTCTTGACCGAATTGATAAAGCTGATTCTAAAGTGGAAGTAATGCCTGCCAAGGAAACAAGCGGATGGGTGACTTTCTTTACATCGATTATTCCGTTTGTGATTATCTTTATTTTATTTTTCTTCTTACTAAACCAAGCCCAAGGCGGCGGCAGCCGTGTGATGAACTTTGGTAAATCTAAGGCGAAGCTTTATAATGATGATAAGAAAAAGGTTCGTTTTAGAGATGTAGCTGGTGCGGATGAAGAAAAAGCAGAATTAGTTGAAGTGGTGGAATTCTTAAAGGATCCGCGGAAATATGCCGAACTGGGTGCCCGTATTCCAAAAGGAGTGCTTCTAGTAGGCCCTCCAGGTACTGGTAAAACATTGCTTGCTAGAGCAACTGCAGGAGAAGCAGGCGTTCCGTTTTTCTCGATAAGCGGTTCAGATTTCGTTGAAATGTTTGTCGGGGTCGGAGCTTCCCGTGTTCGTGATCTATTTGAAAATGCCAAGAAAAATGCACCTTGTATTATTTTTATTGATGAAATTGATGCAGTTGGACGTCAACGTGGCGCTGGACTAGGCGGCGGACATGATGAACGTGAGCAAACCTTGAACCAATTGCTTGTTGAAATGGATGGTTTTGGGGCAAATGAAGGAATTATCATCATTGCTGCTACAAACCGTGCCGATATTTTGGATCCAGCCCTTTTACGTCCTGGTCGTTTCGACCGACAAATTACCGTGGACCGTCCGGATGTGATCGGACGTGAAGCAGTACTTAAAGTACATGCACGTAATAAACCGTTAGATGAATCTGTAAACTTAAAGAATATTGCCATGCGTACACCAGGCTTTTCAGGTGCTGACTTAGAGAACTTATTGAATGAGGCGGCATTAGTTGCAGCCCGAAGCAGTAAGAAGAAAATCGATATGGAAGATATTGATGAAGCGACCGACCGGGTAATTGCTGGGCCAGCTAAAAAGAGCAGGGTTATTTCCCAAAAGGAACGTAATATCGTTGCATTCCATGAGGGCGGCCATACGGTGATTGGTTTGGTGCTAGATGAAGCCGACATGGTCCACAAAGTTACCATCGTTCCTCGTGGGCAGGCAGGCGGATATGCTGTCATGCTGCCTAGAGAAGATCGTTACTTTATGACGAAGCCTGAGTTGCTTGATAAAATTGTTGGTTTACTCGGTGGTCGTGTAGCGGAAGAGATTGTCTTTGGTGAAGTAAGTACTGGAGCCCACAACGATTTCCAACGCGCTACAGGAATTGCTCGTAAGATGGTAACCGAATACGGTATGAGTGAAAAGCTTGGACCGCTTCAGTTTGGTCAAGGTTCAGGCGGCCAGGTTTTCTTAGGCCGTGACATTCATAATGAGCAAAATTATTCCGATGCAATTGCATATGAAATCGATTTAGAAGTTCAAAGAATCATTAAAGAATGTTATGAACGAGCAAGAGTAATTCTGACAGAAAATCGCGACAAGCTTGACCTAATTGCGAAGACATTACTTGAAGTTGAAACCCTTGTTGCTGAACAAATTAAATATTTAGTTGACCATGGTCATATGCCAGCGCCTAATGTCGCTTTAGAAGCCGTTAAAATCGGTCCGAAAAAAGTAGAAGACGTGAAGGTTAATATCAATACGAAAAAGGATGAGGTTGAGCCGCTTAACCCTCCTAATGAAACAGATAATAAATAAAAGTCGAAAGAGTGCTTCATTGAAGCGCTCTTTTTTTTTATCAAAAAACATATTTATGTTATTATGTTTTCAGTATAGAAGAGAATAATCTGAAAAGTGAGTGATAGATGTGATTTTCGTATTTGATGTAGGGAATACCAATATTGTACTGGGTGTTTATGATCGTGAGGAACTTAAATATCATTGGCGTGTAGAAACAAATAGAAATCGTACGGAAGATGAGTTTGGAATGAACATTAAAGCATTGTTTGATCATGCTGGCCTCTCTTTTTCAGATATTGATGGCATTATTATTTCCTCTGTCGTTCCACCAATTATGTTTGCGCTGGAAAGAATGTGTCAAAAGTATTTTCATGTGAAACCGTTTGTTGTTGGGCCAGGGATTAAAACGGGTTTAAATATTAAATATGAAAATCCAAGAGAAGTTGGGGCGGACCGAATCGTAAATGCTGTTGCCGCTATCCACGAATATGGCAGTCCTTTGATTATTGTCGATTTTGGAACCGCAACAACTTATTGTTATGTGAATGAGGAACGCCAATATATGGGTGGTGCGATTGCCCCGGGAGTGGGTATTTCAACAGAGGCCCTTTATTCGAGAGCTTCAAAATTGCCGAGAATCGAAATAGCCCGCCCTGAAGCGGTAATCGGCAAAAATACCGTGGCGGCGATGCAGGCTGGTATTGTCTACGGGTATGTGGGACAGGTAGAGGGCATCGTAAAGAGGATGATGGAGCAAAGCGAAAAGAAGCCAACGGTCATTGCGACAGGCGGACTAGCTAATTTAATTGCCCAAGAATCAACCATTATTGATATTGTTGATCCATTTTTAACTTTAAAAGGTTTACAGCTTATCTATAAGAGAAACGTGGATATCCTAAGGAATAACAGCTAGAAAGGGGTTAACAAATGAAGGATTATCTTGTAAAAGCACTTGCCTATGATGGCAATATTCGAGCCTATGCCGTTCGTACAACAGAAACAGTAAGTGAGGCACAAAGGCGTCATCAAACCTGGCGGACAGCGTCAGCTGCACTCGGCCGTACGATGACCGCAGGGGTAATGATGGGGGCTATGCTTAAGGGTGAGGATAAATTAACAATTAAAATCAACGGCGGCGGCCCGCTAGGCCCAATTGTTGTGGATAGCAATGCCAAAGGGGAAGTGCGGGGGTATGTAACCAACCCGGAAGTTGATTTTGAATCAACTGAAAATGGCAAGCTTGATGTCCGCCGCGCGGTGGGGACCGAGGGGACGCTTGCGGTTGTCAAGGATGTAGGGCTTCGTGACTTTTTCTCTGGACAGGTTCCATTGGTATCAGGTGAACTAGGAGAAGACTTTACGTATTATTTTGCGACATCGGAGCAAACTCCTTCTTCGGTTGGTGTCGGTGTTTTAGTAAATCCCGATGATAGCATTTTGGCAGCAGGCGGGTTTATTTTTCAATTAATGCCTAGGACACCGGAACCCATCATTTCAAATCTGGAAGAAAGATTAAAAACCATTGAGCCCATTTCCAAATTAATTGAACGAGGTTTAACACCAGAACAAATCCTCGAAGAGCTTTTTGGAAAAGAGCAAGTAAAGGTCTTAGAAACGATGCCAGTGGGCTTTGAATGTAATTGCTCTAAAGAACGCTTTGCTAATGCGATTGTTGGCTTAGGGGCAGCCGAGATCCATGCCATGATTGAAGAAGATGGACAGGCTGAGGCTCATTGTCACTTTTGCAATGAAAAGTACCTCTTTTCGAGCGATGAATTAGAAGAACTGAAAAAGGATGCAAAGTAAGGTGCTTACGCTTTTCTGATTGGGGGAGAGACGTTGGGGAGGAAGCAACTTTGGATGGTTATTGCGGCCCTGATCATGGTTAATTGCCTAACAATCGCCTTTTTTTTATCAAAGGCAAATCTGGCAGGCGGAGCAGTAATGAATGAAGAGGCAGTTGCAACAGTCGGAAAAAAAACAATCCTAAGACAAGAATGGCTGAATGAACTAGAAGCTAGATATGGAAAAGATGTTTTAAAAGAAATGGTCGATCAAAAGGTCATAGAGGAAATGGCAGCGAAATATAAAATTAAAATAAGCAATCAAGATGTTGAACGTGAATATAGAATGCTGCAAGCCACCTATAATTCTTTGAGTAAACAGAGCGTAAAGAATGAAGAGAAGTGGAAGGAACAAATCCGAAGTAACCTCCTTTTAGAGGAACTTTTAACAAAAGATGTCGAGGTTTCAAACGATGAATTAAGTAACTATTATAAAAAAAATGAAGAGCTTTTTCATGTGCCGCCTGCCTTTCATTTATCACATATTGTTGTGAGTACAGAGGAAGAAGCAGACCAGGCTTTACAGGAATTAGCACAAGGTTCGGATTTTTCGACATTAGCGATGGAACGGTCGATCGAGGAATTTTCTGCTAATGAAGGCGGAGATATAGGATACCTTAGTGAGGAAGATGAAAGGTATCCGGTCCAATATATTCAAATAGCTAAGGAATTAAAGAAAGGCGCCCACAGTATGCCGATTAAGGTAGACCAGGGTTATGCAATCATTAAGCTAGAAGGAAAAATAAATGGAAAGAAATATTCCTTTGAAGATGTAAAAGAGCAAATTCGTCGCCAAATTGCTCTAGAACAAATGAAATCCCCAGCTACTGCTTCTACTTTTTGGGATGATGCTAAGGTGGATTGGTTTTACGGTAAAGAGGGAAACTAAAAACACAGATGTTACTTCTGTGTTTTTTCATTCCCAAATTTGAAATATTGTAAAAATGGCGAACAAAACGATTGACAAACTAAGTATAAAACTGGTAAGTTTAATTATATAAATCCAATCAAATTACTCGGAATAGGGGTGCTCTAAATGGTTCGTGTTGCAAATTCAGTTGCCGATTTAGTCGGTCAAACGCCTATTGTTAAATTAAACAGATTAGTAGATGAAAATAGTGCAGAGGTTTATTTGAAACTTGAATATTTTAATCCTGGAAGCAGTGTAAAGGATCGTATCGCTTTAGCTATGATTGAAGCAGCAGAAGAACAAGGTTTAATTAAACCTGGTGTCGATACCATTATTGAGCCTACAAGTGGAAATACTGGAATTGGACTAGCTATGATTGCTGCAGCAAAAGGTTACAAGGCCGTTTTTGTTATGCCTGAAACGATGAGTTTGGAAAGACGGAACCTCCTTCGTGCTTACGGTGCGGAACTTGTGTTAACACCTGGTCCAGCTGGTATGAAGGGTGCTATTGCTAAGGCAGAAGAATTAGTGCAGGAACATGGTTATTTCTTACCGCAGCAATTTAAGAACCAAGCAAATCCTGAAGTTCATAGAAGAACAACAGGTAAAGAAATCGTTGAACAAATGGATCAATTAGATGCATTTGTTTCAGGAATCGGAACTGGAGGAACGATCTCTGGAGCAGGAAGTGTTCTTCGTGAAAAATTCCCTGAAATAAAAATCGTTGCTATTGAACCAACAGATTCACCTGTTCTTTCTGGCGGATCACCTGGCCCGCATAAGCTCCAAGGGCTTGGTGCAGGATTTATTCCAGAAACCCTAAATACTGATATTTATGATGAAGTGATTCAAGTTGGAACGGAAGAAGCATTTGCTGCATCAAGACGTGCAGCTAGAGAAGAAGGAATTCTTGGTGGTATTTCTTCAGGAGCAGCAATCCACGCTGCATTAGAAGTTGCGAAGAAACTTGGAAAAGGTAAAAAGGTTCTAGCAATTATTCCAGATAACGGTGAACGTTATTTAAGTACTGCGCTTTACCAATATGATGCTGAATAATTAGAAACGCGGAAACGTACGTTTAGCGGCGTTTGAATTAGACAATTAAAGAGAGGCGTCGGCTTGCCGATGCTTCTTTTTTTTGTAAACTAATTAAGATTTCATGTATGATAAAAAGAGTGAAAAAAGCCTGTATAGGAGGATTAGGTATGAGAGCAACTCAAGAACAAATCAAATGTGGACCATATACCTTGGATAGTAGTAAAAAAACCATTATTATGGGCATTTTAAATGCAACTCCAGATTCCTTTTCAGATGGCGGCAAATTTAATCATGTTGAAATGGCTGTGGAACGAGCAAAAGAAATGGTCGCAAATGGGGCTGATATCATTGATATCGGCGGTGAATCGACACGGCCTGGCTTTGCAGCGGTTCCCCTCGAGGAAGAACTCAAACGGGTAATGCCGGTAATTGAGGCAATCGCTAAGCATGTCGATGTACCAATCTCGATTGATACGTATAAGGCAGAAGTGGCAAAGCAGGCGATTGAAGCAGGAGCCCATATAATCAATGATGTATGGGGGGCAAAAGCCGATGAAAAAATGGGTCAAATTGCTGCAGACTACGGTGTTCCAATCGTGCTTATGCATAATCGTCATGACCGAAACTATAAGGTCTTCATGAGAGATGTCATTAATGATCTTTATGAAAGTATAACGATTGTTAAAAATGCAGGTGTAACGGATGAAAATATTATCCTCGACCCTGGTATCGGTTTTGCGAGAGATTACCAAGAAAATCTGCTAACTATGCAGAATTTAGATACATTTGTTAAACTAGGCTATCCAGTATTATTAGGGACATCCAGAAAAACAGTGATTGGACAGGCATTAGATCTTCCTGTTCACGAAAGAATGGAAGGTACAGGAGCAACGATTTGTTATGGAATCCAAAAGGGCTGCCACATAATACGTGTTCACGATGTCAAGGAAATGAGCAGGATGGCAAAAATGATGGATGCCCTAATGGGAAAGGGTGAACTGATTGGATAAAATTTATGTCAATCGAATGGAGTTTTACGGCTACCATGGTGTTTTCCCGGAAGAGACTCGGCTGGGACAGCGATTTGAGGTTGATTTATCCGTTTCCCTTGATTTAAAAAAAGCAGGCGAAACAGATGAACTGGAGCACTCAGTAAATTATGCTGAGTTATACCAAGTATGTAAGGAAATAATCGAGGGGCAGCCGTATAAGTTAGTCGAAGCTGTTGCAGAAAGCATTGCTTCAAACGTCCTGATGGGGTTTCCACTTGTATCCGAGGTTACAGTAACCGTGATTAAGCCAAATCCGCCGATTTCAGGCCATTACAGGTCTGTTGCAGTAGAAATTACAAGGAGAAGATAAAAGTGGAAAACACAGCATTTATTGCCCTTGGCTCGAATCTAGGAAACCGATATGATAATTTAACGAGTGCAATCAAAAAATTAACAAGCTATTCTGATCTTCATTTGGTAAATTACTCCTCTATTTACGAAACAGATCCGGTTGGCTATGAAGACCAAGACTTATTTTTGAATATGATAATTGAGATTCAGACGGCATTAAGTCCAATGGAATTGCTGGATTTATGCTTAAAAATCGAATTGGAACTTGGGAGAAAAAGGGAAATAAAGTGGGGTCCGCGAACAATAGACCTTGACATTCTTACATTTAACCAAGAAAATATTGAAAGCGAGAAGCTCATAGTTCCACATCCGAGGATGTTAGAACGGGCTTTTGTAATTATTCCACTTTTAGAGATAATTCACGACAGTCCATTTTTAAAGATAAATAAATTGCTTGAATCATCGTTAGAAGAATTACCTGATAAAGAAGGAGTCCGAATATGGAAGCGGAAAAATGGGGAAGACGGATTCGTGCCTATCGGAAGCTAAAGGGCTTTACACAAGAAGGCTTTTCGAAGGAACTAGGTGTATCTGTATCGATTTTAGGAGAGATTGAAAGAGGAAATCGCCTGCCTGCAGTTGACCTGCTTGAGAGAATTGCGGATTCATTAAAAATAAGTATAGATGATTTAACGCCTAAGGAATAAGTTCATCAAAGAATAGGAGGTAGTTTCCTGTTGAAAATTGGCGATATTGAAATGAAGAATCCAGTGGTTTTAGCTCCAATGGCTGGGGTATGTAACTCTGCATTCCGTCTAACGGTGAAAGAGTTCGGTGCTGGTTTAGTTTGTGCAGAGATGGTAAGCGATAAAGGTATCGTTTATAAAAACGAAAAAACAATGAATATGCTCTACATCGATGAGCGTGAAAAACCGCTTAGTTTGCAAATTTTTGGCGGCAAAAGGGAAACACTTGTCGAAGCAGCCAAATTTGTTGATAAGAATACGAATGCTGATATTATCGATATTAATATGGGCTGCCCTGTTCCAAAAATCACTAAATGTGATGCGGGGGCAAAATGGCTTCTTGATCCAAATAAAATCTACGAGATGGTTTCTGCGGTAGTTGCGGAAGTGGAAAAGCCTGTTACCGTGAAAATGCGGATGGGTTGGGATGAACAGCATATTTTTGCTGTTAAAAATGCCCAAGCAGTCGAACGCGCAGGAGGTAAAGCTGTGTCGCTTCATGGCCGAACGCGTGTTCAAATGTATGAAGGAAAAGCTAACTGGGATATCATCCGTGAAGTAAAGCAAAACCTTAACATTCCGTTGATTGGGAATGGGGACGTCCAGACACCACAGGATGCCAAACGAATGATCGAGGAAACTGGTGTGGACGGAGTCATGATTGGAAGAGCTGCATTAGGAGATCCATGGATGATTTATCGTACCGTACAATATTTAGAATCTGGGATATTAATGCCTCAACCAACTGTTAGAGAAAAGATTGATGTATGTATTCTTCATCTTGACCGTTTAATTGCTCTGAAAAATGAAAATATTGCGGTTCGCGAAATGCGCAAGCATGCTGCTTGGTATTTAAAAGGGGTCCGCGGCAACGCTAAAGTTCGTAATGCCATTAATGAGTGTGAAACAAGAGATCACTTAGTGACATTATTAAACGACTTAGTGTTAGAAGTTGAGGAAAAAGAACAAAGTCAGTTGATTGTAGGGTAAATTTGTCACTTAAAGTGTCTTTTTCTATACTAATTGGATGCTGCCAGTGAAATAACTGGCAGTTTTTATTTTATTAAGATCTTTTTTGATGTCTGAAACTATAAGTTTGTGTAAAATAATAAAGTATGTAGAAAAATGGATGGATTAATAAAAGCATTTTACATAATAAATGATTATTGGAGTGGATTTTATGAGTCAGGAAGATTTAAATGACCAATTAAGGGTCAGACGTGAAAAAATGAACACCATGCGCGAAAATGGTCTTGATCCATTTGGTAAGCGTTTTGACCGTTCACACAATACAAATGAATTGATTGAGCAATATGGAGAATTAGAAAAAGAAGACATCGAAGCAAAAAACCTTTCCGTTTCTTTAGCAGGCCGAATTATGACGAAGCGTGGAAAAGGTAAAGCAGGTTTTGCGCATGTTCAAGATTTAACGGGTCAAATTCAAGTATATGTTCGTCAGGATGCTATTGGTGAAGAGAGTTACAAACTATTTGATACCGCTGACCTAGGGGATATTATTGGGGTAACTGGAACATTATTTAAAACAAAGGTGGGCGAGCTATCCGTAAAGGTAGAAAACTTTGTGTTCTTAACAAAGGCATTGCGTCCGCTGCCTGATAAGTTCCATGGACTTAAAGATGTAGAACAGCGCTACCGTCAGCGTTATTTGGATTTAATTATGAGCCAAGAAAGTAAGGCAACATTTATTGCGAGAAGCCGTATTATTCAATCGATGCGTCGTTATTTAGATGACCATGGTTATTTAGAAGTTGAAACACCTATGATGCATTCTATCGCTGGGGGTGCGTCCGCACGTCCGTTCATTACGCATCATAATGCTCTCGATATGCCGTTGTTTATGAGGATTGCCATTGAGCTTCACTTAAAGCGGTTAATTGTCGGGGGTCTGGAAAAGGTTTATGAAATTGGTCGTGTATTCCGGAATGAAGGGGTCTCTACCCGTCATAACCCAGAATTCACAATGATTGAACTTTACGAAGCCTACGCAGATTATCGCGATATCATGAGTCTTACTGAGAATTTAATCGCCCACATTGCTCAAGAAGTAGTTGGTTCCACTACAATTCAATATGGGGAATATGAAGTAGACCTTAAACCGGAATGGAAAAGACTTCACATGGTTGATGCCATCAAAGAATACACGGGTGCAGATTTCTGGAAAGAGATGAGTGTGGAAGAGGCTCGTGAACTTGCTAAAGAACATGGTGTCGAAATTAATAACAACATGCTTTATGGTCACATTGTTAATGAATTCTTTGAGCAAAAAGTAGAGGAAAAGTTAATCCAGCCTACGTTTATTTACGGCCATCCAGTAGAAATTTCGCCGCTTGCGAAGAAAAATGATGAGGATCCGCGATTTACAGATCGTTTTGAATTATTTATTGTAGCGCGTGAACATGCAAACGCGTTTACAGAGCTTAATGATCCGATTGATCAAAGAGAACGTTTCGAAGCGCAATTAAAGGAACGCGAACAAGGGAATGACGAAGCCCATATGATGGATGATGACTTCGTTGAAGCGCTGGAGTATGGTATGCCGCCTACTGGAGGATTAGGAATTGGAATAGACCGCATAGTTATGCTGCTGACTAATTCACCATCTATCCGCGACGTACTGTTATTCCCGTTAATGCGTCATAAGTAATATCTTTAAAAAGTGCCGGTGCCACTGGCACTTTTTTTATTGCCTCTAGCCGTGAAGAGTTAGAATATTTTTACTTTGTAATTTTATATAAAAAAAATAATAAATACTATTGCACTAGGTCTTTAATGGTGGTATATTAATATCTGTTGCTGCGAGGCAGTGATGGCAAGATAAAAGAAATAAAAAAAGTTATTGACTTCACATTGATAACTTGGTAAGATTATAAAGTCGCTTTTAGGCGATAGAGAAAATTGATCTTTGAAAACTAAACAAACAAAATCGTGCAAACAAACAAAAATTTTAGTTT
>NZ_JAGGQY010000061.1:0-59615 GCF_018613105.1 Bacillus sp. ISL-77 | reverse complement strand
CTCATTTTCTTAGGTTAGTCTAACCTTTCCGTGGCTTTTTGTGCTGGGTTACCATACGTAATCGTTATGGTCATCATCTTGATAGTCATAGTCTTCATCGTCTGTTCGTCTGTTTTCGAGCCATTCATCGTCGATTATTCCGCTGAACATGATTTCATTTTGAACCTCTTCACTATTCCATTCGTGATCGAGCATATTTCCACGAAGATTCGGGTCGTTTGTCATCTTTTTTTCACCTCCTCTACTATCATTGCCAATTTTCTCGTGACTATAATATTAAAGGTGGGAGAAAAAGAAAGAATCGTTAAATCGTAGAATTGTGGGGCAGTTCCAACGGATTCCTTCCATCTTACCGCAGAGAACGCTTAAAGATTAAAGAAAGCTTGGTGTTATTAGTGGAAATTGGTGGTTTTAATATATCTAGGAAGTTGTTTTCTAATGAATAAAATTTATAATTCTGATGCCAGACACCCTGCTGAGCGATTTCAACAGAAGTTAATAAAGGGAAGGAGCAGGGGAGATTTTACTCATCCAAATCAATTCAAAATACTATTTGGACATGGTTAAACATATTGTTAGATATATAGCTTGGAACGTAAGGAGATAACCATGGCTAAAAAATCTAGACTTTCCAAAGGTATGATTATTGGTATCGTTTTGATTGTTAGTATCTTAATTTTTCTGGCAATGGAGTTTGCTTTCTTTTCTCCTAGCAATCAGGCAAAGGAAATGGTCGACGAGTTTTATAGGTATGAAGTTGACGGTGATTTCGCGAATTCATGGAATCTATTTCATTCTGCTATGAAGGAAAAGTTCACTAAAGGAAACTACATCCAGGATCGTGCCCATGTGTTCATGAACCATTTTGGCGTGGAAAGCTTTACCTATACAATCGGCAAGCCGGAAGAAATGAAGAAGTGGAAGATGTCTAAAACAGGACCTTTGCTGAAAAATGTATACACGGTTCCTGTTACCCAAACCTATAAAGGGAAATATGGAAATTTTGATTTAAAGCAAGAGGTTTTTGTAGTAAAAGAAAAAGGTGAGTGGAGGATTATGTGGGATTATAATCAGTAATTTAGTTCAAAGAGAGGTGATTCATGCTCTCTTTTCTAATGCTAAGGGGACATGCCTTAGGTATATTCGGTGAAATGGCTGGACAATTCTCGACAATATACTTAGGCAGTTGGAGGGGAAATCCTAGCCTTGACAAGGTTTAAGGTGAAACTAATCAAACGTTTAATTAGTATTCTCATAGCTGATTTTGTAGAAATTTCTTCGGTTGACAAGGTTAAAGATATGGATTATCCTAAAATTAATTAAGTATTCTGACACATCATATTTAAAGCGCTTACAAATTACCTGTTTTCAAACTTCCAAAAAGATTATCTTAACTCTATTCCTAATGGTATATACCACTGCGAAAACAAAAATTTACAAAAGAAGTAGAAATACTATATCCTTTGTGTATGGTATTGAATATCTGCATAAATGGGAGAAATTAGAGATGAGTAGAATGATAAGAGATGAAGAGGCAACTCCATTTTACAAACAATTAAGGAATAAAATTCTTGAGGAAATTGAGAGTGGGAAACTTAAGCACGGTGATAAACTTCCTTCGGAAAGGGAATTGGCCGAGCAGTTTCAAATTAGCCGTATGACCGCAAGACATACCCTGTCGATCCTGGAAAGGGAAGGTGTGGTAGAACGGCGTGTAGGAGCGGGTACCTTTATCAATCAAAGTAAAATTGAGATGGATTTTGTTACCTTTAACAGTTTTACCAAAAACATGTTGAGTAAAGGATTGATTCCGAGTACACAAATCCTGTCCATTCGTAAAATGGAAGCCCACGCTCATTTAGCGCAAAAATTAAAGCTTCCCTCGGGGGAAGTGATGACTGCTATTAAACGGCTTCGGCTTGTTAATGAGACACCGATCTCGATTGAAGAATCGTTCCTGCCAGAGAAGCTTTGCCCAAGGCTTGATGAAATTATTACGGAAAATGATTCGTTGTATGAAATTTTAGAAAGAGAGTACGGGATTGTCCTTGTCATGGCAAAAGAGTACATGCAGGTGACCGTGTCGGATGAAAGTGAAAGCAAGCTGTTAAAAATACGTTCCGAAAGTCCGTGTATCTTTCAAGAATCCGTTGCTTTTGATAAAAATGAAAAGGAAATTGAATTCTCCACTTCGTTAACAAGAAGTGACATTGTGAAATTTTATTCGGAATTAAAGCTGAAATGAGGCAAAATCATTTCAGTTTTTAAATAAACCAAATGGTATATACCAATAGTGGTAATTGGAGGTTTTTTCATGAAGGTAATCGGCATTGGCGATAATGTGGTTGATAAATATGTTTATAAAAAAACGATGTATCCAGGTGGAAATGCTTTAAATTTCAGTGTCTATGCAAAGCAGTTAGGGATTGAAGCGGCCTATCTTGGGGTGTTCGGCAATGATCGGGCTGCAGAGCATATTATTGCCACCTTAAAAAGCTTGGAGGTGGATATTACTCATTGTCGGCAGCATGAGGGGGAGAATGGATTTGCCGCGGTTGATTTAGTGGATGGAGACCGAGTGTTTATTGGTGGGAATGGGGGCGGTGTTCAAAGCGATCATCCGGTTGTCCTCAGCGCAGAAGACTTGGCCTATATTAAAAGCTTCGACATTGCCCATAGCAGCATCTACAGTGATATGGATTCAGAGTTACATAAGTTAAAAGAATCCGGAATCCTGGTATCTTATGATTTTTCAAGTGATTATACCGATGCGTTGCTCGAGAGAAATTGCCAGTATATTGATATCAGTTTGCTAAGTTGCGGGCAATTGGCCGACGAGGAAGTTGAGAATCTATTAAAACGTGTCCATTCCTTTGGGAGTCAATTAGTTTTGGGCACGATGGGCTCACGCGGCTCGATCATCTATGACGGCCAATCCTTTTACCGACAAGAGCCGCACCTTGTGCAGCCGGTTGATACGCTTGGCGCAGGGGACTCCTTTTTTACCGCGTTTATCTTATATTATCTTTCTGAAAAAAAGGTGAATCCTGATGTGCAGGAAGCTGTCCTCCTGAAAAATAGTTTGGTAGAAGGAGCGAAATTTGCGGCAAAAACATGTCTTGTTGATGGTGCATTTGGTTATGGGATTCCTTTAATTTCCTAAAAGGGATTGAAATAAGGATAGAAGGGTAGGGAGGTGAAAGGATTTTAACTGGTTGATCATTTAAAAAAATAAGGGGGTTAATGAAATGAGAAGGAAAATAAACGTTTTATTAGCAGGACTGTTGGTGTTCGCGCTGGTACTTACGGGGTGTTCTAGTTCTTCTTCCACCAATGAGGATTCGGGGAAAGTCGTATTAAAATTTTTGCATAAATGGCCGCAGCCAGAATACGCTCCTTATTTTGAAGAAGTAGTCAAAGCATTTGAAAAGGAAAATCCAGATATCAAGATTAAAATGGAAGCGGTTGCGGATGAACCGATTAAAGACAAACTCCGTGTTATTTTAGGCGGTAACGAAGTTCCCGACATTATGTTTTCGTGGTCAGGTGAATTTGCCAGAAAATTCGTCCGTGCTGATGCAGCTTTAGATTTGACTGCTTATTTAAATGAAGATACAGCATGGAAGGACAGTTTTATTCCGGCATCTCTTCAACCTTTCACATCCAACGAAAAAAATTACGGTATTCCTCTTCGCTTCAATGGAAAATTCTTTGTTTACAACAAGAAGATTTTTGATAAATATCAACTTCAGGCACCGACTACATGGGATGAATTTTTACAAGTGTTGGAAACCCTGAAAAAGGGCGGAGAAACACCTATCATTCTCGGAAACCAAGGCCCATGGGCAGCGATCCATTACTTAACAGGATTAAACCAAAAGATGGTCGCACAGGATGTGAGAATGAAAGACTATAATCCTAAATCAGGAGAGTTCACCGATCCTGGCTATGTGAAGGCGATGCAAATGTTAGTAGATTTGAATAAAAAGGGTTATTTTATGAAGAATGTTAATTCTAGTTCCCATGATATGGGACAACAATTATTTGCAGCTGGTAAGGGAGCGATCTTCTATGTGGAATTAGAAGAGTTCCAAACGGTCGAGAATAATATGAAAGGAAACTGGGGCTTCTTCCCAATGCCGTCCATTGCAGAGGGTAAGGGCAGTCAAAGTTTCATTACTGGTGCACCGGATGGATTTATCGTTTCTTCGAAAACCAAGCATCCGAAAGAATCGATTAAATTCTTGAAGTTCTTAACAAGTAAAGAAAATGCCTTGAAGCTTGTGAAGCAAATTGGCTGGCCAAGTCCGATTGATGGGGCCACTAACCCGGATACGGCTCTGAAGGAAGTAGCTGATGGTGTGGATTACATGAAGAAGGCGGAAGGTATGGCCGAATGGCTCGACACAGACGTCCATGCCAAGGTAGCAGATGTGTATTTATCCAATATCCAGCTGTTGCTTGACGGGTCAAAAACACCGGAAGAAATTATCAAAGAAGTTCAAAAAGTAGCTAAGCAAGTACAAAGTGAAGTGGAATAAGAAAAGCGAAGTCCACTAGCCGCTGGGAGCTAGAGCTAGACAGTTTTCAAAGTTAATACATGATACATTTAATTATTGAGACAGGGTAGGCAGGCACTGCTTACCCCCTCCTAGGAGGAGTTGGGGATGACAAAAACATTTCGAAGCAGTCGAACCGCTATACTATTTATAATGCCAGCGCTCCTTTTCATCCTGTTTTTTGTATTTTTACCGATCGTATTAAATCTTTATAACAGTTTGTTTCGGTGGAATTCCTTTGAGGCTGGAAGAGTATTTGTTGGCTTAGAGTATTATGGCAGACTTTTCAAGGATCCAATCTTTTTTACCGCCTTGAAAAATAATTCTCTTTACGCGGTTATTTCGTTAATTTTTCAGGTCGGTTTGGGCTTAATTATTGCCGCCATTTTAGAAGATAAATTGATTAGAAAATTTCAGCCCTTTTTCCGGACCGTCTTTTTTATCCCTTCCGTTATTTCGATTGCTGTTGTTGGGTTATTATGGCAGCTGCTTTATAACCCAGAAGTTGGTTTAGTGAATGGGGTGTTAAAAACAATCGGTCAATCAGAATGGGCCTTATCTTGGTTGGGTGACAGTAAGACTGCAATTTATGCCGTTGTAGCTGTTTCGCAATGGCAGTATACCGGTTATATGACGATGCTTTTCTTGCTTGCCATGCAAAAAATCCCTTTTGAATATTATGAAGCGTCAATGATTGATGGGGCTTCTAAGATAAAAACGTTCATTTATATCACCTTGCCACAAATGAAGGAAATGATTCTTGTCGGTACGGTGATTACTGTTATTGGTGCGTTCAAAGTCTTTGATGAAGTGTATGTGATGACCAATGGGGGACCTGGTCGTTCAACCGAGGTCTTAGGCACGATGCTTTATCGGGCCGCGTTCCGAAATGATGAAATGGGCTATGCATCCACGATTGGGACCATTATTTTTGTCATAACCCTAACCCTTTCCTTAGTTCAGTTAAAAATAGGCAAATCAGGGAAGGAGGCGTAAGGCAATGATAAATAATAACCCTTTGGTAAAGACGAGTAATAGGAATGAAATCGGGACAGGAAGTTCACGGATGTCCCTGAAGATTAAGAATCGAATTTTCCAATCTGCTGTGCTTGTCTGGTTTGGGATCTTTTCGTTGATTATCATCTATCCAATTATCTGGCTCGGTTTGAGCGGACTAAAATCGAATGCAGACTTTTTCTTGCACACATGGTCGTTGCCGGAGGATTGGCTGTGGGGAAATTATCAGGCAGCATGGGATGCGGGGATTGGTCAATTTTTCCTAAACAGTGTGTTCATAACAGTGGCTTCAGTCGTCTCGGTGTTACTGCTCGGGTCGATGGCCGCCTTTGGGTTAAGCCGCTTTCAGTTTAAGGGGCAGAACATTTTTCTGCTTCTCATCCTAAGTGGTTTGATGCTGGCGCCGCAGGTCAGCTTAATTCCACTGTATAAATTGCTGCAGGCGGTGGGACTTTACAACACCTACTGGGCGTTAATCCTTCCGTATGTTGCGTTTCAATTGCCGTTTGCGATTTTCTTAATGCGGTCCTATTTTCTATCCATCCCGAAAGAGCTTGAGGAGTCGGCCATTATTGATGGGTGTAATACGTGGCAGGTGTATAGGCATATTATTGTTCCGATGGGGAAACCGATTATTGCCTCGTGTGCTTTATTAACAGGGATGAACGTCTGGAATGAATTTATGTTCGCGTTAGTATTTGTGGAAGACTCTTCCCTGAGGACGATTCCAGTTGGGCTGATGAATTTGCGAAGTCAGTTGAATACCAACTTTGGGATTCAATTGGCGGGATTAGCGATTTCGGCGCTGCCAATGATTATTGCGTATATCGTTTTCCAAAAGCAATTTGTCCGCGGACTGTCTGCTGGCAGTGTGAAAGGGTAATTTTATCCAAAGATGTTGGTTGAATTGAAGGTTTTTAAACAGAATAGGAAAGGGTGGATTGCTTTTCCTATTCTGTTAACTAATCAGTTGGTTTTTCATGATTGGTTTAAATGGTATATACCAAATGAGTATTTTGGTAAATATTAGGATGCTAACGAACTTTCTACGTTGGAGGGATTGGATGGGAAAAATCAAACGGTCACAAATAACTGGGATGAATTTTCACTACCTGCACTATCCGCTGGACTATTTTTTAGATGCGATGGTGAAGTATGAGTTTGAAAAAATTGAACTGTGGGGTGCCGCACCGCACCTATATGTGGAGGATTTATCCTTAACTGCAATCCGCGCCATTAAGAAAGAGATTGCCCGGCGTGACCTCGAGGTCGTTTGCTTTACACCAGAACAGTGTATGTACCCTATTAATCTTGCGGCAAAGGAGTCAGCGATTCGTGAAAGAAGTGTGGCTTACTTTAAAAAGTCAATCGATGCCGCTCTTGAATTAGAAGCCCCGATGGTGTTAGTAACGGCCGGGTGGGGGTACCGCAATGAAAGCAGACGGGAAGCCTGGAGCCGGACCCAAGATTCATTAGAGCAGCTTACCGCCTATGCGGAGAAACAAGGAACCGTTCTGGCCTTGGAGCCACTACAAAAAATCGAGTCCAATCTGATTAATACTTTGCCTGATCTAAAAGAAATGCTCGATTCAATCCATTCACCTGCTCTGAAGGGAATGGTCGATACCATTCCGCTTGCGGTTGAAGGAGAAGCGCTAGCTAGCTACTTTGAAGAATTACGCGAGGATTTTGTCCATATCCACTTTATTGATGGGGACCCGGGTGGACACTTAGCTTGGGGAGACGGCAGCCTGCCATTGGAAAAATACATGAAAACCTTAGGTGACCACAATTACAATCGCGCTCTTACGTTGGAGTTTACTTCTTCTCAATACTTGATAGATCCAAATCAGGCCGTTGAAAAATCGTTACGAAGTCTTGCACCCTTTCTGGTGTAAAAGTGGAGGAATTGTTCCGAATCGGGTGACTAGTTCAGCGATATAAAGGAGTTTATCCTATGTCTATATGGAGGAGTTATCCCAGGAATTTAAAAGTTTTATTAATAGCAATGTTAGTCAATTCGACAGGTATGGCTTTTCTTTGGCCCTTGCATACCATTTACATGACCCAAGGGATGGGTAAAACACTATCTGAAGCGGGATTTGTTCTAATGCTTCATTCCGGGGCTGAAATTGTTGGCAGTTTTCTTGGCGGCTATTTGTATGACCGCATCCGAGGGAAACGAACCCTGCTCCTCGCTGTTCTAACATCAGCATGTCTTATTTTCATTATTTCAATAGGGTTATCATGGCCTATCTATATTCTAGCGATGATTCTTCTTGGATTAGGGATTGGAACCATTTTCCCTCCCATTTATGCACTCGCTGGGTTTGTTTGGAAGGAAGGCGGTAGAAAAAGCTTTAACTTAATTTACCTTGTTCTCAATTTCGGTGTAGCAGTAGGTACCGCTCTCGGTGGAATTGTGGCCCAATTTTCGTTTCAATACGTCTTTTGGGTGAATGGGTTCACCTACCTCCTGTTTATTTTCATCGTTTGGTTTGCTCTTGATGAGAGGGAACCCATTTATGAAGCAACTGTAAAAAAGGATACGGCCCTGACGCTAAAAAAAGAAGTGCGTCCTACGAAGCAAAGCTTCCATTCGTTATTCATTCTTTGTTTAGGGTTTATGTTTTGTTGGGTTACGTATATCCAATGGCAAACGAGTATTTCTAATTATATGCACCAGTTAGGTTTTCCGTTGTCAGCGTATAGTGCTTTGTGGACAATCAACGGTTTACTGATCTTGTTTGGGCAGCCTTTGATCCAGTGGTTCATGGCCCGACTGAAGAGTCCGGTGAAGTGGCAGCTTCTATCCGGTGTGATTTTTTTTATGCTAACCTTCGCCCTCCTGTCACACAGCCAGTCGTATGGCGGGTTTGTAACGGGGATGGTGATTATGACAATCGGAGAAATTCTTATTTTTCCAGCCGTGCCAGCGATTGCGGATCGACTGGCACCCCTCAATAGAAGAGGTATGTATCAAGGTTTAGTCAGTGGTGCTGCCAATGTGGGCAGAACGATCGGGCCTTTGCTGGGCGGGCTGCTGTACGACGGGTTTGGGTCCTTGGTGCTGCTGTATTCTTGTATTTTAATTTGTGGTTTTGCCTTGATTTGTTTTGGTGCATATCAAAGGCTCCAATATACGCAAAAGGAAGTTTCAACCGTAAAGTCAATAAATAAAGGAGGATAAAGAATGTTAGCAGACGTTCAAAAGGCTTTAGAGGTTTTTAAAGAAAGGGACATTAATCGTGTTTATTTCGTAGGATGCGGGGGCTCTTCTTCCCTCATGTATGCAAGTAAATACGTGTTAGACCGTGAAAGTGACACCATTGATTCTGACCTATATAGTTCCAATGAGTTTGTGCACCGTAACCCACGGAAACTCAATGAGAAATCGTTGGTGATTACGTGCTCGCACTATGGAAAAACGCCAGAGACGGTCGAGGCAGCCCGCTTCGCACGGGAAAAAGGTGCGATTACTGTTTCACTAACCTTTGATGCGGAATCACCGCTTGCCCAAGTATCTGAATATGTCATTGTTTATGAAGATGGGAAAGAAGCGAAGTTTGTAAACGAGGCGCAGGCTGTGATGTTGGAGCTTGTTTTTGGACTTCTGGCCATCAAAGAAGGAAATGAAAAGTTTTCAGAGGTCGTTGCCTCCTTAGAGAACCTAGATCAAATACTCGTACAAGAGAAAGCAAAGTTTTTAGCTTCGGCCAAGGAATTTGCCCAATCATATAAGGATGAAAAAGTGATTTACACAATGGCGAGCGGCGCCAATTATGGTATTGCCTATTGGTTTGCGATTTGCCTGCTGATGGAAATGCAGTGGATTCATTCGCACGCCCTCCATGCCGGGGAGTATTTCCATGGGCCATTTGAAGTGTTGGATAAAGACGTTCCAGTGATTCAGCTGTTGGGTTTAGACGAGACTCGTCCATTAGAAGAACGTTCATTGGAATTCACCCGACATTATGGCGAGAGACTAGTTGTTCTCGATGCGAAGGAATTTGACCTAACAGGAGTGGCCGAAAGTGTCAAAGGCTACATCGCCCCACTCGTCCTGCAAACCGTCCTGCGCCAATACGCCGAAGAACTAGCCGAAGCCCGCAACCACCCACTAACCACCAGAAGATACATGTGGAAAGTACCTTACTAATACAATTGTTGGAGTCATTGATGGTGTCAGGCACCAAAGAAAGACACTTTGGCTATTTGTCCGCTGTGGGTGGACAGTTGGGGGATGGTCCTTATTGTTCGCGACACGAGGACAAATGTCCATGAATGGTGTCAGGCACCAAATGTTTCTATATAAATTTGTAGTCCCAAAAATTCTAATTTAAATTTGGAGGTAATGTTGGATGTTGAAATTTGATGCTGATTTATATTTACAGTTAGTTGGGCAAGAGGCGATGGGGAAGAGGGAAGAGATTGAGAGGGTTGTGGATGGTATTTCGGCTAAAGGTTTTAAGAATATTTTCCTGATCGGTTCCGGTGGGACGATTGCGATGATGTATCCATATGAGTATATTTTAAAGTCAAATTCATCGCTGGAGGTTCATGCTGAGATTGCGGCTGAACTCCTTGTTATGAATAATCGCCACCTGACAAAGGATTCGGTTTGTATCTTTGCTTCTGTTACTGGAACGACAAAAGAAACCGTGGCTGCTGCCGAGTTCTGTAAGAGCATGGGGGCAACAACGATTGGTTTAGTGGCTGAACTTGGCACTCCATTGGCAGAAGCCGTTGATTATTGCATCTCAACTGGTCACGAAAAGCATTCCTTTGACACGTTCTTTATTCATTTGCAATTGCTTACTTTCCGTTTTATTCATAACAATGATGAATTTCCGCAATATGATCAGTTTGCCAAAGAAATTGCCCTTTTACCACAAGGTATTGTTCATGCACTCGAGGATTTCGATGCCCGTGCTGAGCAATTCGCTATAAAGCACAAAAATACAGATTACCATATGCTGGTTGGTGCGGGGAACCTTTGGGGGAATACGTATTCCTACGCCATGTGTATCTTAGAGGAAATGCAATGGATTAAGTCCAAATCTATTCATGCAGCTGAATTTTTTCACGGAACGCTGGAGCTGGTTGAGGAAGATACAAGTGTCATTCTATTTAAAGGAGAAGACGAAACTCGTCCATTGGTGGAACGTGTGGAAAGATTCGCAGAAAATATCACAAAGGAATTGTTCATCTTGGATACAAAGGATTATCCATTGGAAGGGATTAGTGACGAATTCAGAAAGCACTTTGCCGTATGCCTTAACTGGGCACTAACAGGCAGAATCAGCGTTTACCTTGAAAGGGAAAGAAATCATCCGTTAGAGATTCGCAGATATTACCGTAAAATGGCCTATTAGGAGGTGGGATGTTTGTTTAACTTTGATGTGAAAAGATATTTAGCCATCCAAAATGGAGCACTGTCTCTTAAGGATGAATTTGATCAGGCTATAGATTCGGTGATGGAAAGAGGTTTGAAAAATGTATTCTTTGTCGGTACTGGCGGAGCAGCCATTCTCATGTACCCGGCTGAATATATTTTAAAAACTCATTCAACTTTACCTGTTTTTACGGAAATCGCTCCGGAATTAATGTTGATGGATCATCAACATTTAGATGAACATTCATTAGTTATTTTGCCTTCTTTGTCTGGCACGACCAAAGAAACAGTGGAGGCGGCGGCGTTCTGTAAGGAAAAAGGTGCGACAACGATTAGCTTAGTGGGTCATGCTGCTACACCGTTAGCGAATTTAACCGATTATACCTTTGTCAATTATGCGGCAGATGATACCTCCTGTGAATCGTTTTATATCCAGTCCTATTTACTAGCGTTCCGCTTGATGTATAAGCGAAATGAATTCCCGCAATATCAACAATTTGTCGAGGAAATGATGCATTTACCAAGTGCACTTCTAAAAGTAAAGGAAGTAGTTGAACCTAGGGCTGCCGAGTTTGCCCGAAAACATAAGGAGACCCCATACCATATCCTTACGGGGACAGGTATCGATTGGGGTCAAACCTATTATTATGGCATGTGTATTTTAGAGGAAATGCAATGGATTAAAACACGGCCGGTACATGCGTCCGATTTCTTCCACGGTACATTGGAATTAGTGGAGGAAGATACGAGTGTTATTCTACTAAAAGGGGAGGATAAATCCCGTCCGCTCACAGAGAGAGTCGAGCGCTTTGCTGAGCATTACACGAAGGAATTAACGGTTTTTGATACAAAGGATTATGAATTAGCTGGCATTTCTGAAGGGTTAAGAAGTCTTGTCTCTCCGATTGTCTGCGCGGCTTTCCTTGAGAGAGTCAGCTGTCATTTGGAACAACAAAGGGACCACCCGCTGACAACCAGGAGATACTATAAAAAAGTGCCATTTTGATAGAATAATTGTTTTGTGATGCGGCCTTCACATTAATGAGGGCTGCTTTTTTCTGTTTAAATCATTATAAATTCTGTGTTAATGTTAGTATATAATTAACAATATTTTATAAATAAGCAAGGAGATACCATTTCAAATGAGGAAAATAAAGGGATCAAAAATTATTCGTATTTTGTTCGTTTTTTATGCGTTGGTGATGTTTAACCAGCAAGAAGCCTCTGCAGCAGATAATCCGTGTGCAGCCGTAAAGGCCGGAACAAAGGTGATGTGGGGGAAAGAAGCAATTAAGCCTTATCAGGTTGGCAGGGTAACTTTTTTGAAAAAGACCATTCTTTATAAAATCGATGGGAGCAAGAAAATCACGGTGAGAACAGCAAGGGCCGGTGAGAAAATTCCTGTTTATGCGATCCAAACTTCTCAATTAGATTTAGGAAACGGGCTATTTGTTGCACGTGACCAGAAAGTTAAACTAGAAAAAGCAACCACAAGACAGAGGCAATTAGCAGTGTGCGTTCATGAAATGAATCTCGAAAAAGCTGCCGGACAAATGATTGTTGTCAAGACCTCAACCCGCGATAAAACAAAAGCCATCTTGCAAAGGTATGAAAAGAAAAACGGGAAATGGGTGAAAATATCCTCTCCAATGCAAGCGATTGTCGGTAAAAAGGGAGTCGGGAAAACTAAGGAAGGAGACAGCCTAACACCAAGAGGGACGTATTTGCTTGGAACGTCGTTTGGCTGGGGAACCAAACCTTCTGGAATAAAATACCCATTTCGTAAAGCGACTAAAACCGATTACTGGGTCGACTACTCAAAATCGAAAGACTACAACAAATGGGTCCAATATAATGGTAATCCCACGTGGAAATGGAAGTCGTATGAACGGCTGACTCACCCGCTCTACAAATACGCGGTGGTGATTCGCTATAATGATGATCCTGTGATTAATGGAGCTGGAAGTGCTATCTTTTTACACATCAAAAACAAGTCCACTCGTTATACATTGGGATGCACGGCTATCTCTGAAAATGATCTATTGAAGGTAATTAAATGGTTAAATCCTAAAAGTAAACCGATTATCAAAATCGAGGGTTGATCATTTTGGAACTTCCCTTTTATAAAGGCTATGAATTTACATTTTTAACAAGGGTGTTAACCACTAATTGGTTTTCGCCTTTTTTAACATAAATAACTTCCATTATAACCCGGTTTGCCTTGATTGGTGCACCGTAAGTAGACTCCGTGTCCCTGATGCAAAAAGAATACCGATTAGATCGAATCCGATATCAAACATTCTTCCATCACGAGTGAAATATAATTGCAGGATTTCAGTTAGCAAAGCAAAGGAAATAGCTAGAATAAGAATGAATGCTTTTGAATGGAATTTAGTTTGTAGTAATAATGTCAAAATGAGAAAGGCAAAGGCATGCCCACATTTTTGAAGCAGGAAGTCGCGGCTGAGCTCGAGCGGTAAGGGGAATAGCAAATCAGAAAAATTCGGATGACCGACCCACTCAAAGCGGACTTCGCCAGATGCCATTAATTTAGAAAAATCGGCGGTACAGGTCAAAATCAAGATTGCAGCTGCCCATAATAAAATAAATATTCCGCGCATGGTGAGACCTCCCTTTTTATATCATTGTGGTCTCGTTTCTTCGGTAATATACCGAATCGAGGGGGCGGAATGAACTATCTGACAAAGGAAAAGACCTCTTTTAAAAATAAAAGAGGTCTTTCGTTTGGGGAAATCATCCAAGTAAGTCACTGAAATGGAGGAAGACAATCTGGGAAGATGCTGGAGTTGTTGCTTCTCTAGCTATTAATTATCCGGAATGGATCATTTTTTCATAGAGATTTAGAATGGATTGCCCGTATGTGGTACCTGGAACAGCCCATTTTCCGTTTAAAGCGGTCCATGTTGGAGCAGATCCTCTGTCGACTAGATGAAAGCGGGGATCAACCAATGGATATTGATCTGGAAGTGGCTTCGCTGTCGCATAGGCATACAAGTGTTGAAGTTGTGCAAGTACACCTTCTTCTTGATTTTCAAAGCTTGCTCCGCGAGTATCTCCTCCAGTTGCTCCTATCCCTGAGTAGTTGTTTTGTTCAGGGTTGACGACTCCGGTAAACCGAAAATAGTCTGTTTCGTGGATGGCTTGTGCAAAGGCGACATCACCTCTAATGCCGTAATATTTACCTAATGCTTGGTAAAATTGACCTAATTCCGGCGCGTTAGGATTGACCTTTTTCACAAATTGATTCATCTGTTCCGGAGTTAGGAAGGTCGGACCTAAAATGGTAAATTGACCGGGGTCGGCGATGATGGGGGGTTCTTTTGTACTGTTGGTTGGAGCCGGACTTGGGTTCGTGTTCTTATTCGTGCCGCCTGCAGTATTCGTTTCTTTGCTGGTGGTGGTTGTGGCGGGTTTTGCTGTTGTTGTTTTACTGGTGCTTGTGGTTGGTTTTTGAGCAGCCGAGTTACTGGTGCTCGTAGTTGGTTTTTGGGTAGCTGATTTACTGGTACTCGTAGTTGGCTTTTGGGTAGCTGATTTATTGGTGCTCGTAGTTGGCTTTTGGGCAGCTGATTTATTGGTGCTCGTAGTTGGTTTTTGAGTAGCTGATTTAGTAGTCGTTGTACTGGCTTTTTCAATAATTATAAAGGCATCCCTATATCCTGCTTTTTCGATTTCTTTGAGACGTTTTTCTGCGTTTGCGTTGGTCGTATAGGTTGCTACTTTCACTCGGTACCAGGTTGCTCCAGATATTTTAGTGGTAACAATTGAAGTTTTAATGTTTTTCTTTTTCAGTTCAGCTACCCTGTCTTGTGCATTTTCTTTGGATTTATAGGATCCGACATAGACTGTGTAAACTGTTGTTGAACTAGATTGGGGTGTTTTCGATGTAGTTGTTGTTTTAGTTGCGGTTGTGGTTTTCTGCGTTTCCTTCTTTTCTTTGCGTTTCAGACCAAAGGCCTTTGCAATTCCGTTGACATGGCCTTGAGCTACTTTTTGCTGCCAGGATGAATCTTTCATTAATTGGGCGTCATGTTTATTACTGATAAAGCCGTTTTCCGTTAGGATTGCTGGCATATTTGTTTCTCTTATTACATGGAAATTGGCCTTTTTTTGCCCGCGGTCTTTTAGCTGATTCACTTTCATCACTTCCGCATGAATGATATCTTGGACTGTGGCTGCTCTACTTGAGTTAGAGGCGCCATTGTATATAAAATCCTCATATCCTTGGGCTGAACTGTCAGCAGAATTGACGTGAATAGCCAGGAAAAAGTCTGCGTCCCAGGCGTTGGCTTCGCTTGAGCGCTGTGCTAAGCTTTTGGTGGTATCGCTTGTACGACTCATCTTAACTTGAACGTTTTCAAAATCCTTTAGGATGGTATTTCGTATTTTAAGCGCAATAGCTAGGGTAATATCTTTTTCATCCAGGCCATTCCCTTGGGCTCCGGGATCATCACCGCCATGACCAGAGTCTAAATACAGCTTCATACTTACTCCTCCATTTCATTTAAAATACATTCATATATATGTTATGGCAAATCCAATCCAATGGCTTCTATCTGAACAGTTAAAGAAGAAAAACCCTACAAAAGGCCTCCCAGCTATTCGCCATTAAGGGGACTTTTGTAGGGCAATATCCTTCGCAATGGTTGTCCTTCTGTGGCGGACAAGTGTCCACGGGTGGTGCCTGACACCATAACTGTAACACCATAACTGTAACACCATAATTGTGATACCATAAATGCCACATTAAATGCCTGCTTATTCTGCAACTAGGAAGGCATCGTTGATTCCGGCTTTTTTTACTTCAGCTAAGCGGTCTTCGGCATTTTCTCGGTTGGAAAAGGCTCCAGCTTGAACTCGGTACCATGTTTCGCCCGCTATTTTTGTGGTATCTACGAACGATTCGATGCCTTTTGCCTTGAGTTGGTCTACTCGCTCGTCCGCATTTTCTTTTGATTTGAATGAACCGGCAATTACTTTGAAAAGCGTCCCGGAATCTGGTTTCGGCGGATCGATTGGTTTACGTTTTAGGCCAAAGGCTTTGGCCATTCCGTTGGCGTGACCTTGAGCTACTTTTTGGATCCAAGAAGACTGTTTCATTAATGCGGCGTCATGGTCGTTACTGATAAATCCATTTTCCGATAGCAGTGCTGGCATGTTTGATTCACGTAACACATGGAAGTTAGCCTTTTTCTGGCCGCGGTCTTTCAGTTGATTCACCTTCATTACTTCGGCATGGATGATATCTTGATATTGGGCTGTCTTAGAAGTGTTAGACAAGCCGCTGTAAATAAAGTCCTCATAACCCAGTGCTGTACTTGGTCCAGAATTGACGTGAATGGCCAAGAAAAAATCTGCTCCCCAAGCATTGGCCTCACTCGATCGCTGACTTAAGCTTTTTGTGGTGTCGCTGCTCCTGCTCATTTTTACCTCAATGTTTTCATAATCATTTTGTAAAATGGACCGTAGTTTGAGCGCGATAGCTAACGTCACATCTTTTTCATCTAATCCATGACCTTGGGCACCGGGATCTTGTCCGCCATGACCTGGGTCTAAATAAAGCTTCATTTCATCCTCTCCATTTCTAAAATTTGATTATATATACATGCTATGTCAGTATGGACAAATAGGTACGTGTGCTTGTCACAGTAATTATTGCAGGATTTCACCAACAGTAGATTTTCTTAGTTACCGAAAATGTAATTGTACCAGTCTTCGGTAAGAAAGAGAGCCTTTAAGTGACCGAAACCTCCACCTCCTATTACGCTCTATATAGAAAAAAGTCGGCAAAAGGGACACGGTCAGAGAAAATAAATATGGGATGATTTATTTAAATAAAGTTGATTAATGCTATACTTGGGGAACGGATTTGGTTTCTGAAAGGAGTTAATCATCTTATGAAGTATTTGAAATCACAAATGCAGCAGCTAATTAAGGATAATAAAGAATTGCATACACGCTTTAAAGAGTTAAAAGTAGAACACGGGCTTGAGAAAAATACTGCCCTAAAGGCATTGTACCATTCAGAAGTGGCAGACGGCGGAAAGTATCAATTAGCGTACCAAGCACTTGATCTTCCTAAAAAATAGGTAACATAAAAAGAGTGTCAGGCACCAAATTGGTGCCTGACACTCTTTTACAATTGAAAAGCGCTCCTTCATCACTGTGAAGGAGCGCTTTTTATATTAATGTTGTAAAAATGCAAGTTGGATAAAGAACAAGACAGCGAACACGTACAGCAATGGATGAATTTCACGCCACTTACCTTTAACCAGTTTTAAAAGCGGGTAGCTGATGAAACCAAGTGCGATCCCTGTTGCGATGCTTGATGTGAGCGGCATGCTCAAGACGGTCAAAAAAGCAGGGAAGGCTTCATCCAGCTCGTCCCAGCGGATTTTTGCTATGCTTCCCATCATTAGACTGCCGACAATGATTAAAGCCGGTGCGGTAATCGCAGAAATCCCGGAAACCGTACTAACGAGTGGACCAAAGAAGGCGGACAGGATGAACAGGATCGCAATCGTTAGGGATCTGTCTAGCTCCAGCGCCTAGGGGCTCGGGGTCATAAGCCAATCCGTCCTGAAGGTTAAAAAGCAACCTTCACGCCGGCTCGTCTTATGCCTGTCGCTCCTGAACAAGGCGCTTGCGCTTTTCTAGCTCAAATAAATGTCTTTTCCAAGCTAGGGGTAGGGGCTGGACTCGTGAATTTATTTTTGTGAACGAACTTTTCTTTGTACATCTCCTGGTCGGCCATTTCGAGAATTTTTTCAAGCGTTATTTCGGTTCCGGGTTTATAGTGATAAAAACCGTAACAAGCAGAAATTGAATAAGGCTTTTGATGGGTAACATTAATATCCTCGAACCCACGCTTAATGTTTTTCACCAGCTGCCGGGCGTCCTTCATCTGCTTTTGAAAGAAGACAATGATAAATTCATCTCCGCCTAATCGAAATAATACGTCATTGTTTGTAATATGACGATTAATCGTGTCGCAGCAAGTCTTAATTAAGTCATCACCTGTTGAGTGGCCGAAAAGATCATTGGTTATTTTTAAATCGTTAATATCAATATAGCAGATAATGAATTCTTGAGATTCTGCCTCGCCGCTCATATGCCTACTAAGCAATTCCATCCCACTTCTTCGATTTAACACTCCAGTAAGCATGTCATAAGAAGCGTGTTTAAAAAGTTCTTCCTCATTTTTTTTCAGGTCGGTGATGTCAGTGACGCCGATCAGGATACAAGCTTCATCCAAGTAATCTATCAATTCTAAACTCAACATGACCCATTTCCGGATATCAGGAGTGATTTGTTGCTCCACGCAAAAGTTTTTAATACTTTTTTGCTCTTCCAGACGCTTTAGGATGTCTAGTTTTTCTCCGATGTTTTGAAACAAGAATTTTCCGTCTATTTGAGTCATATCGTTACCTTGGAGTTGGTAGTATTCAATGGCGTGTTTATTCATCAGCAAAATTTCATCATTCTCTAGCTTTTTAAGGATGATCGGGTTCGGATTTAGGTTGAATAGACGCCTGAAATTTTCCTCATTTCTTTCTAGTTTCATTTTGTTTGAAAAATCATTTTTACGAAATGAATAGAATGATAGGGCAATCATGAAAGAAATGACGACGGTTCCAGTTGAATTAATCAACTTTGATAAAAATGAGAAGTGCTCATGTTCGATAAGATATAAACCTGTAATGAAAAATATATGTATACCCAAAAACAGGATCAATACGTTTCTTGGCTGTACTGGGAAGAAGACGGCAACTCCTAATAAAATAATGATATAGGAGTATATATTTCCAGTAAATAATTGACTATTAATAGAAGAGGCTGCCCCGATTAATAAATAGAAAAGGATATAACTAGTAACAGCGAACCCCTTGGAAATATTTTTATAAAAATGATAAATGAATAGAAACAAAAGGGAGATGATAAGACCAATGATGTGAATGGCAGAAAGATTGAATTTAAATGTAGGGCTGCTCAGTTTATTAAACAGGAAAAAGTCAACGATGAAAAAACAAGGATAAGTAGAGATTAACATATAAGAAACGAGCGTAATTCGCTCAAATAATACATCGTAGTTACTATGAATAAACTCTTGATTCGGAGGAGAATTCTTATTCTTTCTATTAAAAAGATTGATTGAAAAGGACCACAAATAGTTCACCCCTTTTTTTACCATTACCTCGAGTATTTTAGCATAGATTGGAAGGTCTGTCATAAAAAAAGCGGTGTCAGGCACTAACAAAATATGCCTATAAAATATTGGTGTCAGGCACCACTTAAAACATGAAAAAAAGCCCCATCGCTTGTAGGTAGACGATACAGCAATTGGGCTTTTACGGTTTGTGATTTATTGGTTTAGTTTTATTTCTTCTGTTCGTTTTTCGCCGTAGATGCCCTTTGACTCGATAAATCTCTGGATTCTTTTCAGGGCTTCTTGCAGCTGTGGCATGGAGGCTGCGTAGGAACAGCGAATATAACCTTCTCCACTTTCTCCAAACACATTGCCGGGCACGACTGCGACTTTTTCCTTCATCAGTAGTTCTTCGGCGAATTGTTCGGAACTGAGGCCAGTTGCTTTGATCGAAGGAAAGACATAAAAGGCTCCCCCAGGTGTGTGACAGTCCAAGCCGATTTTATTCAAGGTATGCACGACATAGTTCCGTCTCATTCGATAGCTTCGTTTCATCGCTTCTACTTCATGAAAAGTATTCCTTAGTGCTTCAATAGCGCCGTATTGGAGCATGGTCGGAGCACACATCGTCGTATATTGAAAAATTTTCAACATGACCTCAACAAATTCCTTAGGGGCAGCGAGCATGCCTAATCTCCAGCCGGTCATCGCAAAGCCTTTTGAGAATCCATTGATTAAAATCGTTCGCTCGTACATGCCTTCAATTGTTGCAAAGCTTGTATACGTTTCTTCATAGGTTAATTCTGCATAGATCTCGTCGGAAATAACAATTAAATCATGTTTTTCAACAATGGCGGCAATTTCTTTCAGTTCTTCTTTGTTTAGGGTACTGCCCGTTGGATTGTTGGGCGAGCAAAACAAAATGGCTTTCGTTTTTTCTGTAATTTCCCCTTCTAACTGCTCGGGTGTTAATTTAAAACCATTCGCAGGCGAGGTAGAAATGGCGATTGGTGTCCCGCCGGCAATCGAAACCAAGGGAGCATAAGAAACAAACGCTGGTTCAACAATCAATACTTCATCACCCTGGTTTAGAATGGCGCGAAAGGCTAGGTCGATTGCCTGGCTTGCTCCGACAGTGACGATAATTTGGTTTGTTGGATCATAATTGACTGCAAATCTTGTTCCGAGATAATTAGAGATCTCCTGCCGCAATTCTAGTAAGCCAGGATTCGCGGTATAGGCGGTATTGCCTTGTTCCAGCGATAAAATGGCGGCCTCTCTAATGTTCCAAGGCGTAATGAAGTCTGGTTCGCCAACGCCTAAAGAAATCACGTCTTTCATACCGGCAGCTAAATCGAAGAATTTTCTGATCCCAGATGGCTGTAATTCTCTAGCAGTTTCAGATATATAGTGGGAGTAATCTTTTCTCATGGTGTAATCACCATTCTCCTGTCTTTCTCATCGCCGCCGCCAAAAATCACCCCATCATGTTTGTATTTTTTTAACATGAAATGGGTTGTGGTTGAAATGACATTATCAATCGTTGATAGTTTTTCCGATACAAAGGACGCGATTTGATTCATGGTTTGACCTTCAATGGTGATCGATAAATCGTAGGCACCACTCATGAGGTAAAGAGATGTTACCTCTGGAAAACGATAAATTCTTTCGGCGACCTCATCGAATCCAACTCCGCGCTTCGGTGTTACTTTAACATCGATCATCGCAATGATATTTTCCTGCCCCTCGACTTTGCTCCAATCGATTAAGGCCGGGTAACTGACAATTACTTTTTCTTCTTCTAATTTTTTAATGATATTTCTTACGGTTTCTTCGCTGCTCATCACCATTAAGGCGATTGTTTCTTCTGAGATTTTGTGATTTTCTTCGATCAGTCTTAATATTTCGAGTTCTTCATTACTTAATTTCATCGGGTGCCTCCAAATTTATATTTCATATTAATGATTTTATAGGAGGAAGCTTTTTAACTCAAATGAAAGTGGAGTGATTATTCGATTTTTTTAAAATCATTTAAGAATTATAAGAACAATGGATTAGCAGATAAAAAAAGAAAGGTTGAAATGGACTAGTCTATTTAAACGTTTTGCTAAATTATTGTGAAAATTATAAATAATTAGTTAATGATTGTAAAGAATGAGTGATTCTTCTTCTTTTTCTCACAGATTTTTATATCATGAGATTGTACTAAAATTTGAAACAATCAAGGAGGAAGAAAAAATGAAGGATCTAAAAAATTGGATGTTAGTGTTAATGGCGTCTTTCATGTTGGTAGGAGTTGCCTCAGGTTGTAGCAATACAAAGACAGATGCGGATACAGAGCAAAATCAAGATTCAGGCGATACTGGTTCCCCAGACAGCGGAACTGAACAAGAGTCAGGAAAATAAGGGAAATAATAAAAAAGTAACCAATCAGAATTTACAATAAATCATGCTCTAACTGGGAAACTCGTATGTAAAAACGAAATTTCTACTGGATTAAAAAGAGCAGCTAACAGGGTGACCTAAACTTTTAGGCACCTTGTTTTTTTTACTTATTTTTTCTGGGCATATAGGCAGATGTCGACTGAGTTAAAACTACTAAATGAGAAAAAAACAACCCTAAAATTTTCCTATTTTTCTTTATATTTCTTTAACTCTACTTAACTTCTATTTTACAAAGCGGGAGTAGGATGGAGCGTGTAAGGACTACATATTAATAAGGAGATGTTTTTATGAAACGCAAAAAGATACTGGCAGCATCGCTGGCTACTTTGCTTCTTGGTTCAACGTCAGCCTATGCAGGTTACACACAATTTGTTGGACCTAAGGCAGATGGAACGGCAGTTACCTCTCATGGGTGGCCCGTTACTCCTTCTGGTAACCAAGTAACGCTTGGTGATTTCCCAATGGGTGGTGTATTAAGCCCGGATCACCGTTATCTTATTGTTTCCAACGATGGACAAGGGGAACAATCTCTTCAAGTGGTTGACGTTAACACCCAGAAGGTCGTACAGACCATTCCATACAAATCTCCTGAATCCCTCTATTTTGGGGTCGCATTTAGCAGCGATGGAAAAACCGTCTATGCATCAGCAGGAGGGAATAACAAGATCCGTGTCTATGGATTTGAAAATGGAACGTTAACTGAACAATCTCCAATTATGCTTAAAGATAGTAGCAAAACAAACTTTTATCCTGCTGGAATTTCCGTTTCAAGGGATGGAAAGTCGCTCTTTGTTGCGAATAATTTAAATCATTCCGTTTCAAAAATAGACCTTGCCACAAATCAAATCGTAAAGACAACCGCTGTTGGGAAACATCCGTATGCAGCTGTAATGAGCAATGATGGGAAATCCCTTTATGTCAGCAACTGGGGTGAAAGCAGCATTAGTGTGGTCGATCCAGAAACGCTGACGATCAAAGGCACCATTCCAGTAGGGCTGCATCCGAATGCGATTATTGAAAATGCGGCGAACGGCATGATCTATGTATCCAATTCCGACAGCGATTCCGTTTCAATCATCGACACGAAACAACAAAAAGAAATCAAAACCATTTCGCTTAGCCCATATAAAAATGCTCCTGCGGGAAGCCAGCCTAATGCTCTAACATTAAGCGAGGATAGCAAAACTTTATACGTTACCAACGGTGGAAATAACGACGTAGCGGTCATTGACCTGCAAAAAGGAGAAGTGAAGGGGTTAATTCCAACCGCCTGGTATCCAAGTGGTATCTATTTACATGATGACAAATTGATGGTTTTGAATGCCAAGGGCCTTGGTGCTGGTTCCAACCGAGAAGGCCAGTACATCGGTAATATGATGAAAGGAACCATGTCTTTTATCGATGTTCCGGATGATAAACAGCTGAAGAAATATACGAAACAAGTAGAAAAGAATAATGAAGTATATAAACCAACAGGATTCAGTGGAAGTGAAAAATTCCCAATCCCGCGCTTTGAAGGACAAGAATCACCGATTAAGCATGTCATTTATGTTATCAAGGAAAATCGTACGTATGACCAAGTATTTGGCGATATGGAAAAAGGAAATGGCGACCCGAGCTTAACCATCTTTGGTAAAGATATTACACCGAATATTCATAAGCTGGCCGATCAATTCGTTTTATTAGACAATTTTTATGCGAATGCTGAAATCAGTGCTCAGGGACATAACTGGTCTACCGCTGCACAGTCCAACGACTATGTAGAGAAAAACTGGCTTGCAAACTATTCAGGTCGTAACCGCGGCTATGACTTTGAAGGAGGCAATGAAGCGGCCTATCCAAAAGCGGGATTCTTATGGACGAATGCAAGTCGCTCGGGTGTATCATTCAGAAGCTATGGTGAATTCGTCAATTATGACAAAAATACAGGGAAATATGTAGCAGCTGAAGCTAGCATGGGCAATAATTTTGACCCTGACTACCCTTCCTATAATCTTAAAATTTCAGATCTTACCCGCTTAGATGCGTGGAAAGAAGAATTTAAGCAATATGAAGCGAATGGGAATCTGCCACAGCTGCAAATCGTTCGCCTGCCTAACGACCATACCCTTGGAACAAAACCAGGAGAACTAACACCACAAGCCATGGTGGCACAAAACGATTATGCGCTTGGTCAACTTGTCGATATGGTTAGTAACTCTTCTTATTGGAAGGATACTGCTATTTTTGTTACCGAAGATGATGCACAGAATGGTTGGGATTCAGTGGACGCTCACCGGACTACATCACTTGTGATCAGCCCTTACACCCAAACAGGCAGAGTAGACAGCACCATGTATGATACAACATCGATGCTTCGCACGATGGAAATGATTTTAGGTATGAAACCTATGACACAGTTTGATGCATCAGCGGTGCCAATGGTCAATTCGTTCACCCAGAAACCTAACTTTTCTCCATTTAAGGTGGAAGAACCAACTTATCCACTTGATCGTAAAAATGGAGAAACGGCACCGATGGCTCAAGAATCTAAAAAACTAGATTTCTCTGGAGTTGACCATGCCGATTCGGAAAAATTGAACAAGATTCTCTGGAAAGCTACAAAAGGTGATAAACCTTATCCAGGAGAAAAAAAGAATAATTAAATAATGTAAGGAGGGTGACCCTAAAGCAGGGTGTCAGGCACCATTCATAAAATGCTGTAAATTCGCCACTTTTAATACAGTATTCTGTCAGTGAGACCAGACACTATGGGTAACCCTTTTATTTTTGCAATTATAAAAATTACTATTTTAAAAGGATGGTTTAAATAATGATTCGATTTATTGAAGGATCGATGAAACGGTCCGTATTGATCCTAACATGTGTGGTTCTAATTATCGCCTGGGGTGCCATGTCTGCCGTGCAGATGCAGCGGGATTACTTACCTCCGATCAACAATACTGCCCTAATGGTCACGATTCAAGCAGATCAATATCAATCTGATCAGGTCAAACAACTCCTTACCGCAAAGGTTGAGGAAGCGGTCGGATCTGTTGATAAGCTTGATTATCTGGAAACAAACTCATTTGATGGCGGTTTAATGGCGAGCCTCTATTTTCCAGGCCACACCGATATGGAAAAGGCAGAAACTGAAGTGAGGGCGGCGGTTAATAAAATTAACTTGCCGAACGGTGTGAAAACGCCGTTGATTACACGGGTCAGTACGAACTCTTTTCCGGTCATGCGAGTAAGCTTGACGAGTGCTGCCGGAAAAATTGATGAAAATCAATTACGTACATCTATTCAAGATCAAGTGGCCAATGAAATCAAGCGTGTTCCAGGAGTAAGAGAAGTACGTGTCACCGGGGCAGGGACTTCCGGATACGTGTTGACTTTGAAAGCAAATGCCCTCCAAAAATATGGGTTAACCATAAAAGACGTACAAGATGCTCTTGCTTCCATTCATCCAGAATGGCCGCAGGGAACCATCAAAGAAAAGGGCGGACCTGATGGCCAAATCTCCATGCCAATCCGTGTGACTGATTGGACTCTTAATAGTGATGACTTAAAAAGTGTAAAGATTCCTGTTAGCGGGGGGATCACAGTAAGTTTACAGGAAGTAGCAGACATTGAGAGCAGTATTGTTGACTTACAGACGATTTCTAGAACAGCAGGGCAGCCGAGTGTTCTGCTCGATGTCTTAAAGACACCTTCTTCAAACATTACCGATGTGACTGAACGAATCAACGAAAGGATTAAAGAAATACCAGAAATCAAGTCAGGAACAGTCGATATTTCTATTCTTTTGGACCAGGGAAAAGACATAAACGCTGCTTTGAAGGGTCTGATTAAAGAGGGGTTATTGGGGATTTTGTTCTCGATCATCTGTGTATTTTTATTTTTCAGGAATGTCCGGTCGACATTGATTATTGCCTTATCCTTGCCAATTTGCCTTCTTGGTGCAACAGCGATCTTAAAAGCGATGGATGTTAGTTTGAATATCTTAACCATTTCTGGATTAATTGTTGCGATGGGCCGAGTCGTAGATGATTCGATCGTTGTCATCGATAATATGTACAGGAAACAAATGGAAAAATACAACGGACAGATATCAGCTCGGAACTTGGCTAGCGGGGTAGTGGAAATGATCCCAGCGATTGTTTCCTCCACTGCAACCACCGTTGCTGTGTTTCTTCCAATTAGTATCATCGGCGGGATGATTAGTTCGGCTTTTTCTGGATTTGCCTGGTCAGTTGTCATCGCCCTAGTGACATCTCTTGCCGTTTCTATTATTGTCGTCCCAGCGTTAGCTTACTTATTATGGGAGGAATTTCCAATAAATAGGTCAGTAGAAATGGAGAAAAGGGCGCAAAACCTTCTTCATTGGGCATTTCTGAGGAGAAAAGTGGTAGTAGGACTTGCTGTGGTGCTTTTTGCCATCACCATAGCAGAAGCCGTATTTCTGCCGGTTAACTTTTTTCCAAGAGGAAATTCAAAGGATATAGCCATCCAGGTCGAGCTCCCTGAAGGTGTGCAGCTATCTGATGTGGATGCGGAAGTAAAAAATATCGAAACCATCTTAAAAAATGATCCTGAGGTAGATACCTACACTTCGACTCTCGGTTCGACATTTACACCGATGTTTGATGATGTCTTTGATGAAGGCGGCGGTTGGATGCAAAAGCAGAATATTGCCAATATTTCAGTTGGAATCAAAGATAAAAGCGACATCGATTCATTTGTAAAAAAAATGCGCCAGCAATTTGGCAGATTATCCACAACTGCCGTCTATACCGTTTCTAATCAAAATATTTCTGGAGATGATTCCCGCTTAAAGGTCATTTTAACCGGGGCTGACCAGCAAAACCTTGCCAAAGCTAGCATTATGGTAAGAAGTAAACTTCAGATGATCCCTGGTTTAAGTATTGAAGGAGCGGCAAATGATGCCGATACATCAATGAAACATTATCTTTCACTTAAGCAGGAAGAAATTCAACGCTTGGGTATAAATGTCGATGAAGTTCTTAATCGGATTGATCGCTATTTACCTAAAGACGTTAGGATGGCTGTTTCCTACGGTGACCTGACTACCCCAATTGCCCTTCGGTTAGACAATCAGGAAAGTCTAGTTGCAGCTGGTGACCCGGATCCTGAAAAAACGATTCTATCAAAAATTGGCCATGAAATGTTTACTGCCAAGGACGGTTCAAAGGTGTCGTTGGCGGAAATTACAACCTTGGAGATCAGTTCCCAAACGGTGATCAGTGAGCGGGAAGGTCGTCCATTTGCTGCCGTGACGGGAAATATTATTACTCGCGACATTGGAAAAGTTACAAAACAAGTAAATGAAACAATGAAAGGTTTGGACCTGCCTTCTGGCATTGACTATTCGCTTGGAGGGATCTCTCAGCAAGTCAAGCAAATGGTGATTGAGATGAGCCTTGCTCTGGCCCTGTCTCTTTTGCTAGTCCTGATGATTGTAAGTGCAGTTTTTCGCGGCTGGCATGCACCGGTTTCGGTCATCGTGTGCATTCCTTTGGCGTTAATAGGATCGGTTTGGAGCATGGCCTTCATCGGAATGGAGTGGAATCTAGCCGCATTGATTGGAATATTGATGCTCGCTGGTATTGTCGTCACCAACGGAATTGTCCTTGTCGATAAAATTGAACGTAACCTTTCAGAAGGGATGGAGCCCAAGCAGGCGATTCTGGAAGGAACCTCTACAAGGGTTCGACCCGTGTTAATGACTGCAGGAACTACCATCTTAACCTTGCTTCCCTTAGCTTTCTCAGGTAACGGGAATACGATTATTTCACAAACTCTTGGTGTTGTGGTCGTGGGCGGCATGATTAGCTCGACACTGATTAGCCTCGTGGTGATCCCGATTATGTACGATTGGCTGAGTGGAAAAGTCAGAGAAATAAAGACTAAGCAGCACCCTTTATCAGCTTAAAATACTAGAAAGCAAATATCACCTGCTTAAGAAGGCCGGATATTTTTATTTAATGAAAGAAAGGTAGGTTTTAAGAAAGAAGGACAACTAGCAATTCAAATTTACAAACAACATGATATCTTTACAAAACTATACAAATCATTAATACTCGGTTAACAAAAAAGGATTAATCTAAAACACGTAAACAACAACATAATTCATAGGGGGATTTAAAGATATGAAAAGTTTGAAAAAATTAAGCCTGCTTACATTGCTAGCTGCGTTAATGGTTTTCATGGCTGCTTGTGGAGGCACAACTTCTACAGACAAGACAGCAGGAACTGCGAAGAAAGAAACGGCAAAGACTGAAGAAACGAAAGAACTTTCTGGCTCATTAAGTATTTCCGGCTCCTCGGCAATGCAGCCTTTAGTGGCAGCGGCAGCTGAAGAATTTATGGCTAATAATCCTAAAGTTGATATTCAAGTAAATGCTGGTGGATCTGGTACAGGCTTATCACAAGTTGCTGAAGGATCCGTTCAAATTGGTAACTCAGACGTTTTTGCAGAAGAAAAAGAAGGTATCCCGGCTGATCAGCTTGTTGACCATAAAGTAGCTGTGGTAGGTATGACTGCTGCTGTTAACCCTAAAGTAGGGATTAAAGATATTAAAAAAGCTGATTTAATTAAAGTTTTCACTGGAAAAATCACAAACTGGAAAGAACTTGGCGGTGCCGATCAAAAAATCGTTCTTGTAAACCGTCCTGACTCTTCAGGAACTCGTGCTGTATTCAATAAGTTTGCCCTTGATGGTGCAACACCTGCTGAAGGAATTACCGAAGATTCTTCAAACACAGTTAAAAAGATTATTAACGAAACTGACGGTGCCATTGGTTACCTAGCATTCTCATACTTTACTGACGAATCTGTTACTCCTCTTGCCATCGATGGTGTTGAACCAACTGCAGAAAATGTACAATCTGGTGAATTCCCAGTTTGGGCTTATCAACATTCATATACTAAAGGTGAGCCAGATGAGGTATCTAAAGCATTCTTCGATTATATGATGAGTGATGATGTTCAAAATAATTTATTAAAAGAACAAGGCTACCTGCCTGTAACAGAAATGACAGTCGAACGTGACGCAGAAGGTAATCAAAAGGATATTTAAGATATAAAAAAGCCTAAATTCCATTTAGTCCAAGGAATTAAGGCTTTTTTATTATTAAAATAAGATTGAACCTGGGTGTCAGGCACCATGTGAAATTTTCACATGGTGCCTGACACCCTTCATTTTATTCTTAAGGATAAGTTAAGGAACCGACAAGATAATAGGCTCATCAAATAAAAATTTCCCTGGTGTCGGAGGGGTAATGCAGCAGGGAGCAAAAGGAGTATATAGAAATGAAAAAGTTGATTTGGATTCTCATAGGTGTTTTGGTGATTGGCTTTGTCGGGTTTCAATACTATAAATCGAAAACAGTCAGCACGGAGACAACGGCTCAAACTCGAACCGCCGTTGTTCAACAAGGCAAACTCGAAGTGAAGATTAGTGGATCTGGCACCGTTGCACCAGTGACTAGTGAAGACATTAAATCGACGGTCGATAATGATGAAATTGATGAAGTGTTAGTTTCTGCAGGAGATACCGTAAGTGAGGGAGATGAGTTGATTACCTTCACAGATGATAGTGACTCGATTACGGCCCCAGCCGATGGTAAGATTACAACCATTTCCGTTACAGATGGAGAACGGGTTACAAATGGACAGGTTATCGCTCATCTCACCGATTACGAGAATTTACAAACAGTGGTTCAAGTGGATGAACTAGACATTACTAAGATTAAAAAGAAACAAACCGTTAGCATAACCGTGAGTGCCTATCCTGACACCACTTTTACTGGAAAGGTAACGGATATTGCAGCAGAAGGAACCTCTGCAAACGGGACATCCACTTTTGATGTCACCATTCATATTGATCAACCTAAAAACTTAAAGGTGGGGATGAGTACAGAAGCTAGTATCCTCACCGAGAGTAAGGAAAATGCTCTTTACGTTCCAGTTGATGGGGTGTATTCAAGCAATAATGAGAAATATGTTGTTGTGACTTCCACTTCAACCGATACTAGTTCTGCAAGCAGTACTAGCCAGCAAAAGACCGTGAAAACGGGCATTTCGACTGATGATTATGTAGAACTTACAGAAGGGGTAACGGCAGGCGAAACGATTCAATTACCTGCTCTTGCAACTAGTAGTTCTTCTAACAATCAAAGCGGTAGGATGCAAGGCGGCATGGGCGGAATGGGAGCAATGACTGGCGGTGGAATGCCTCCAAGCGGCGGTGGACAGGGACAAACTAGCACGAGCGGAAAGGGTGGCAATTAATGAGGACTCCAATTATTGAGATAAAAAATATGATGAAGTCCTATAAACTTGGCGGTGAAACGGTCCATGCCCTCAATGATGTGTCATTAGAAATTCAAAAGGGTGAGTTTCTAGCGATTATTGGCCCATCGGGCTCGGGAAAATCGACATTAATGAATATGCTCGGCTGCCTTGACCGACCCAATAAGGGTACCTATCACCTAGATGGCAAAGATATTGGAAAAATGGACGATAACAGCTTGGCAACGATTCGTAATGGTAAGATTGGGTTTATTTTTCAAAACTTTAACTTATTAAGTAAGCTCACAGCACTCGAAAATGTAGAATTGCCATTGTTATATGCCGGTGTATCAACACGAGAAAGGCGCGAGCGCGCTTTAGACGGATTGGATAAGGTGGGCTTGAAGGATCGTGCCGGACATCTTCCGACCCAACTTTCCGGGGGTCAGCAGCAAAGGGTTGCGATTGCGAGAGCGCTTGTTGGGCAGCCGGCGATTCTCCTCGCCGATGAACCAACAGGTGCACTGGATAGTAAAACAAGCAAGGAGATTCTTTTTTTAATGAAGGAATTGAATGAATTAGGACATACGATTATTTTAATCACACATGATCTAGAGATTGCGAAACAAGCAAGAAGAATGGTTAGTATTCAGGATGGCCAGCTCTTTGAGAATGGGGGTGTACTACTTGGGAATCATGCAATCTATTAAGATGGCCCTTCGGAGTATTCGAAGCAATAAACTCCGGGCTGTCCTCACGATGCTCGGTATCATCATAGGGGTCTCGTCTGTCATTGTGCTGGTGTCGATTGCGCAAGGGTCAGCGAAAAACGTCACAAGTCAAATCAATCAATTGGGAACGAACCTTTTGACCGTTAATACCTATAGTACGGACATTGAATTAACCGAGGATAAAATTAGTGAGTTAAGTGATATTGATGGAGTCACAGCTGTTGCACCGGTTGTTTCGGGTCATGTTTATGTGAAGAAGGAGCGGACCTCCTCACAGATTACCTTAACAGGAACGAACGCCGCTTATTCAACGGTACGTGATGCGAAGGTTAGTCAAGGTCGCTTTATTACCGATCTGGACGTAGAATACCGCCAAAAGATTGTTGTTCTTGGCTCAGATACCGCTGCGACGTTTTTTGGCACAGAGAATCCAATCGGCCAATATATCCAGGTGTCAGGCACCTCGTTCAAAGTTGTCGGGGTTTTAGCTTCGAAAGGGAGTTCACTCGGGCAGAGCGGGGATAATGTAGTCATCGTCCCATTAAGCACGGGTCAGCGTTTAGTTGGCAGTACGACAATAAGCACCGTTTATTTGCAAGGGAAAAGCGAGGATCAAATGGATTTCGTCATGAATGAGGTTAAATTGTCACTGGCCAGTATGTATCCCGGCAAAAGTGACTATTATGGCGTAACGAATCAGCAGGATGTGATGGACACGATGAGTTCGGTGTCCGACACGATGACGATGATGCTTGGAGGAATTGCAAGTATATCCTTGCTTGTCGGCGGGATCGGCATCATGAATATTATGCTTGTGTCCGTGTCAGAACGGACGAAGGAAATTGGAATCAGAAAAGCGATTGGCGCGAAAAGGCGTGATGTGCTCTTACAATTCTTAATTGAAGCGGTTGTCTTAAGCTCGATGGGTGGATTGATTGGAATTTTATTCGGATTAGGATTAGGAAAGGTTGTCTCATCACTGATGAGTTTAAGCATCGCTTACTCCCCAACCGTAATTCTATCATCGTTCTTATTCTCGCTTGTGGTCGGGGTCGTCTTCGGCGTATTCCCTGCCAACAAGGCATCCAAACTAAATCCGATTCAAGCACTTCGCTACCAATAAGGACGATAAGGATTACCTCTCTCATTGGCGATGGTGAAATTTTGATCCGCAAATAAAACTAGTAAATTCGCAAATAAAACCGACTTATCCGCAAATAAATCCAGTTAATCCGCAAATAAATGCCAATTTTTCGCAAATAAACTTGATTTTATTAAAAATTAGTAGTTCAAAGCGGCAATTTACAAGAGAGTATCTATAAAAATATAACAAAATGAGGAGAATTTATATGAAAAATACGAGAAAAGCCCATTTATGGATTGGTTTAATTTGTTCTATCTTTATCCTAATCGAGTCAATTACGGGTTTGTTAATGAACGAGCCGTGGTTAATCGGTCAGACACAAATGGAAGGAAATCGAGGCAATTTCCAGCCGGGTCAATTTAATCAAGGTGTAGGACCACAAGGTGCAACCACAAACTCAAGCCAAACAACTGGGCAAACTCAATCGCAGAATCCTGCTAGCAATCAAACGCAGACAAACGGCCAAACTCAAGGACAAACAGGCACAAACGCAACTGGTCAATTCCCTGGACGCATGGGCGCCGGCGGCCCTGGGGGAGAAGGCGGAGCGAGTTCGATCACAAGTATCATTAGAGGTCTTCATGAAGGGAAAGTCGGCACGACTAATGTGAAATGGCTGGTCGACCTAGTTGCACTAGCGATGATCTTCCTAACCGTTTCAGGCATTTACCTATCCTTAAAAGTCCTCAAAGCCGATAAAAAGAGAAAAAGCCGTAAAAATGATGGCCAAGTAGCTTAACAGTCAGGGTGTCAGGCACCATGTGAAAAATTCACATGGTGCCTGGCACTTTTTTACTTTAACGCAAAATATACGTTTTTTCGTCAAAATGCTATAATAAAAAAGGTAATTGAAATTCTAGCTAAGGGGAAATGAATATGATTCTCGTCGTTGGCGGAGCAGGTTACATTGGTAGCCATCTTGTAAAGGAATTAGTAGAAAAAGAAGAGGTTCTCGTTCTCGATAATTTATCGACTGGTCACCGCGCAGCAGTTGATAGCCGGGCCGTTTTTGTCGAAGGTGATCTTGGCAATGAAGAAGATTTACAAATGATCTTCAAGAGTTATCCCATCAAGGCGGTTATGCACTTTGCTGCCTTTAGTTTGGTAGGGGAGTCTGTTGTGGATCCTTTGAAATATTATCAGAATAACGTGGCGTCCACACTTACCTTGTTAAAAGTGATGATGAAAAACAACGTAAAAAACTTTATTTTCTCTTCCACTGCAGCTACCTATGGAATTCCTGATGTGGAGTTGATTGATGAAACAACTCCAACCAGACCGATTAATCCGTATGGACATTCCAAACTGATGATCGAACAAATCCTGTCTGATTTCTCAAAATCTTATGGATTGAATTATGTGGTCTTACGTTACTTTAATGCTGCAGGAGCCCACGAATCAGCAGTAATTGGCGAGAGTCATGACCCAGAAACACATTTAATTCCGATTGTCCTTCAACAACTGTTAGGCCAGCGGGAGAAAGTATCTGTCTTCGGATCTGATTATGATACAGCTGATGGTACTTGTATTCGCGATTATATCCATGTGACTGATTTAGCCAGTGCCCATATCCTCGCACTCGAGGCGTTATTAACAGGGAAGAAATCGGCTGAGGTTTATAATCTTGGCAACGGTCTTGGCTATTCTGTTAAGGAAGTCATTGAAACATGTGAAAAAGTTACCGGTGTGGAGGCAAACGTAGAAATGGCTGACCGCCGTGCCGGAGATCCTGCTATGCTTGTCGCTTCCTCTCAGAAAATTCTTAGCGAACTAGGCTGGAAGGCTGAACGGAATCTGGAACGAATTATTGCAGATGCGTGGAATTGGCATCAGAAACAAACATATTAATTGGCAGCTCTGTCTACTTATGTGGGCGGGGCTTTTTTTATATTAGATTCCTGGCGAAGCGGCGGATGTTATAGATTAAAATGCAGTGAGAATTTAATGTTCTTGAAGCATTTTTTTATCTTGATTTTTTGGCCTAATTTGTAGTTTGATGGTTATCACTTACTAGGTTAAGATTAGGATATAAATTTCGTTAAGGGGTTCTTTCTTATGAAGAAAACGTTGAAGGATATTTTGTATATATTGCTAGGATCACTTATTTTTGCATTGGGTGTCAATTATTTCACGATCCCGAATCATCTATCAGAAGGCGGGATTTTAGGGATTACGATCATTGCCCATTACTTATTTGATTGGTCGCCAGGTGTCGTAAATTTTGTATTGAATGCAGTGCTGCTCGCGGTCGGTTATAAATTTTTTGAAAAAAGATCGATTATTTATACGCTAATTTCAATTGCAGCGTGCTCGCTATGTTTATTTTTAACCGAGGATATTGGACATCAATTAACTGAGGATACGTTTTTGGCCTCAATCTTTGCGGGTTTGCTTGTCGGAGCTGGGTTAGGATTGATTTTCCGGACGGGAGGAACCTCGGGAGGATCGACAATATTAGCTAGATTGGCGAACCAATTGCTAGGTTGGAGCATTGGGAAAGGCATGCTAATTATTGATATTTTAGTAGTGGTTGGCTCGATTTTCATCATTGGTTTGGAAAAAGCGATGTATACGCTGTTGATTGTGTTCATCGGAGCGAAGGCGATCGATTTCATTGTCGAAGGACTCGATGAAAAGGTAGCAGTGATGATTATTTCTAATTCTCCTGAACAGGTCTTGGCCAACATCACCAGTCGGATGTCGCGTGGATTAACCGTTTTAGACGGACGAGGGGGCTATAGCGGTCAGAACAGAGAAGTCCTTTATATCGTCATCAATAAGCAGGAAATCGTCCAACTGAAAAGTATTATTAAGGAAGTAGATGAAAACGCCTATGTCACCGTCCATAATGTCCATGAAATGATCGGGCATGGATACAAGGCGAGTAAAAAAGGTGCCTGACACCCGGAGTGGGTATCAGGCATTTTCTATATTTTCTCCACACTTACTCTCCCTGAGAAGAAGGTGGCACCGCCGCCCATATCGGCGATACGGTCTGGGGTGAGGGCGTTTACTAACTGTTTTGAGTCAACGGAATCCGCCCAAAGTCCTTGCGTAACGACGACTCCAGGAAGAACATGATCTCCGACAGCCGCCTTTAGCCTGCATTCTCCTCGATCGTTCCAGACACGGACAATATCTCCATCTACAATCCCCGCCGTGAAAGCATCCTGATGATTCATATACACCTTTGGTTCTTTTTCCAAGCTGATGTGCTTTGGATTGTTGGAAAAGGTAGAGTTTAAGAAATTATGATTCGGGCCAGGAACAAACTGATACGGATGATCCCCGTCGTTTACTAATGGTACATAAGTTGGCAATGGGAGATAGCCATCCTCTTGCATCTTCTGTGAAAATAATTCGATTTTTCCACTAGGGGTTGGCAGGTTCCCAGGAAAAATCGGTTTCAACTTGGCTTTCATAAATTGATGCTCAACTAATGCTTCGTAAGTAATTTCTTCCAAATATGGATTGCGCGGATTATCAAGGGCTTGAGTAATCATTTGTGCCTCAGTCTCTTGGAAAAGCGGTTCATTAAAGCCCATTCCCTTTGCGAGTAGCCTGAACACATCGACATTCGATTTTGACTCAGCAAATGGTGCAATAACGGGCTGCTGCAGTTGAATGTAATGATGCCAATACGATGTGTAGATGTCAGTGTTTTCAAAGGAGGATGTCGCTGGTAAAACGATATCCGCGTATTTGGCTGTCTCTGTTAAAAATAAATCATGGACCACGGTAAATAAGTCTTCCCGCGCTAGCCCATTTCGGACTTTAGTAGACTCAGGTGCGACCACGGCAGGATTCGAACCGTACACATAAAGTGATTTCACAGGAGGGTCTAGCGAAAGTAATGACTCACCAAGTAAATTCATGTTAATCACGCGTGTATGTTTATTTTTTAATAAATCCGGTCGTTGCAAGTGAGCTGTATTCGGAGCAAGGTAGGCTGAATTTCCTTTGATCGTACCGCCGCCTTTGACAAGCCACTGACCAGTGAGAGCAGGAAGGCATGCGACAGTCCGGACAAACATCCCGCCATTGTCGTGATGCTGTGGTCCATTACCGATGCGAATAAAGGATGGTGACGTCTCGCCATATATCCGTGCAAGCTTATAAATATCTTCTACTGGTACACCCGTGATCGCAGAAACCGTGATCGGGTCGTACTGAACGACATGTTCGCGCAGCTCTTCGTGTCCGAGGGTATATTTTTGTAAAAATTCTTGGTTTACTAGGTTTTCAGTAAATAAGATGTGCATCATCCCTAAAGCGAGAGCACTGTCGGTTCCGGGCAATATCGGAATAAACCAATCTGCTAATCTACCAGTTTGATTTTTGTGAACATCGATAACGATGATTTTGGCGCCATTTTGTTTGCGGGCTTTTTGAGCTAATGCGACTTGATGCATGTTGGTGCTCGCCGCATTAACGCCCCAAAAGATGAATAGTTTGGAATGAAGCGTATCCTCAGGGTCGGTTCCGATACTGCCACCCATGGTATATTTATAGCCAACCGAACCAGCAGCTGAACAGATGGTTTGATCTAACCGCGATGCACCGAGGCGATGGAAGAAACGGCGGTCCATTCCCTCGGCATTAAGCCTGCCCATGTTTCCGTAAAAACTGTAAGGAAGAATGCTTTCCGGTCCATTGGATTCGATCAACTCTTTCCAACGGGAAGTAATGGTCTGGATGGCTTCCTCCCAGCTGATTTGTTCAAATTTACCCTCGCCCTTTGGGCCCGTCCGTTTCAATGGGAATTTTAGGCGGTTTTCATCATAAATCCGTTCCGTCATATTCCGGACTTTGTTACAGATATGCCCTTTGGTGACCGGGTGCGCAGGATCGCCTTCCACTTTAATAACCTTCCCATCTTCCTTATGTAGAAGTAAACCGCACTGATCCGGGCAATCCAGCGGACAAACCGCATGAAAAACACCATCTCGTTCATCTATAAAAGAAGCCATAGCTTAGTCAATCTCCTTTCATGTTTAACTTGAATTTCTAAGATTGTTACTATCATAACATCAAATTCTTTGTTATGAACACATCTGGCGAGCTATTTTTATAGGTGATTAAGTCTTATATATAATGTACCGAGTTTGAATAAATGGATAATAAAAGGCGATCACGTAGAAGTTCCATGTGACCGCCTTTCTGGATAAACGAGAACCCGAGAGGACAATTTATTACTGCCCAAGCTCTTTGATTTGATTAAGGATATTGGTTATATCTTGTACGCTTTGGAAAATTTCTGTGTTTTCAAGGACAGAAGGGTCGAGTAAGCCATTCTTCATATGATTTAGATACACGTCAATTCCGGCTGCAAGTTTGTTGTTTTGGTCGACAATTTGCTGGTGTAAATCAACAGCTACGTTTGGGGCTTGAAGTTTATTGAATGCATTTATTTCTTGTTTCATATCTTGGAGCATGTTTTGGAAATCTGCTGCTGCTTGCTGATCTCCAACGGCAAGTTGAGCAACAGAGGGTGCTTCATTTGCAAATGCCGTCGCCTTGTCTAAGTAATCCTTTGCATCATTTACATATGTGAGTGTATCTTTCGCATCATTTAGCAAGGAACAACCGCTCAGGAGCAAAGCAATGACCGCGGATAAAACTAATAACTTCTTTTTCATGTAAGAACCTCCGTTTTAAAATTTTGAGGGAGCTTTTGGCCGTTTAACTATCATTAAATTGGGTTGAAAATTTGTTTCGTTTCTAAAGCATAAGCAGTTTCGTAAGCTAATATCAATAAAAATAGCAGGATCTTCGTTTAGAAGTTCCGCTTATTTTTGAAGGGAGCCCTTTTACCATTCTTTCTAAAAGTGCTCCATACTAAACGGTGTCAGGCACCACAGCTGATATTTTCATTTTACTTTTCCAAAAAAGTAATGGATAGTAAGCACCCAGTCATCTTCTCACACGTAGGATATCCATGAGAATAATCGGGAGGTTCTACAATGTACCCATATACTAATTACTACGATGCCTTATATAGACAAAATAATAAGTTGATAAGAGAGCTAGAAAAGGCAATTAATGGTGAGTACAATGCCATAAATTGTTACGAAAAGTTAGCAAATTTGGCACCCAATGAGAAGGAGCAAAGTCGAATCCTTGAAATTCGTCAGGATGAATCAAAGCATTATCAACAATTTGATCAGATCTATACAAGGCTGACTGGCCGAAAGCCACAACCGAAAATCAGCGAGGAATGTCCGGGGGTTTATTTAAATGGATTGGAATTTGCGTTGCAAGATGAGCAAACAACGGTGGATTTTTACATGGAAGTAGCTGATGGAACTTCGGACCCAACTATAAAAGAGGCATTTCGAAGAGCGGCGGCAGATGAACAAAATCATGCCGTATGGTTTTTATATTATTTTACAAAAAATAAGTAACCTCTTGCTTCATGCCTTTGGTTGGATTTGATTGCTATTCCCATGCAGATAGTAGTTTAGCCTTCAAAAAAAGACACCCTTGTCTCTAAGGCAAGGGTGTCTTTTCAATGATGCATTCTGTGAGGATTAATCTCCACCGCCGCCGCCGCCACCACCTGAATCCCCGCCGCTGTCTCCACCCGAATCGCCTCCGGAATCCCCGTCACCCTCGGAACCGAGGTCGTCATTAGGTCTGTCTGAATTACTTTCGTAATAATGTACATGATCATTGCTATAGGAACTTTTCCTTCCACTTCCTAAACTAGGAAAGATAAAAAAAGCCGCGATTATTGCTAAGGTTCCAAAGAACTCCTGCACTCCAAAAATAAGGTAAATCCCATACACAAGAAGCAATGCACCCACCAGCCATTGAATTACCCTCACCGCGAGACATCCCCCCATATAGAAAATAAGAATTATAAATCCATACAAAATAAATATTACAAACTAAGACTTTTTATACATCTTTTTAGAGAATGGTGTCAGGTACCACGCATGGATATTTGTCTTTCCTGGGTGGACAGTCATTAATACCTAAAATTATATAGATGAGGTGAATTTTGGTGAATTGTGCAGGATTTTTGGAGAGGGTGTCGAATGGTATTAGTGACTACTATTTGCTGTTCCTGTTTTATGGGGAATGCTTGCTTCGGATGACCTCATTTTCTACCTCGATTCCCCACCTGAATTTTACCAATTTACTAAATAAGGAGTGATTGCAATGGTTCGCAGAGACCGGCCTTGGTTTGAAGGCGCAAAGTATCATGTTACTACAAGAGGAATTAGGAAAAGTTCGCTATTTTTCGAAGATGAAGATTTTGATAAGTACCTAGCTTTAGTTCAAGAAACAAGAGAACGTTACCCATTCATCCTTCACACCTACTGCTTGATGACAAATCATACCCACTTACAGCTCGAAACGCTAAAAACCCCTTTGAGTATTATCATGAAAAATCTCAACACCAAATTTGCAAAGTATTTTAATAGAAAGTACGATTTCTCCGGTCATGTATTCGATAAGCGCTATGGTGCCGAGCTCCTCAATTCTCCCGAATATGAGATAGACGTGAGTAAATATATTCACTTAAATCCCCACTCAGCAGGAATGGTGGCAAAACCTGAGGATTACCCTTGGAGCAGCTGCCGAGCCTATGTTTTTGGAGAAAGTATCCCTCTGATTGCCCCAAAAACACTACTTTCATATTTTCCCACCCCACCAATACAACACTATGAAAATTATTTAAAGGCATTACCAACCGACAAGTTCTTTTGGGAAGATGGAAAAATTCACATGATTAAGAGGGAGGAAGAGACATGTGGGCTAAAGTAACGAGTGTCGGCTTAAAAGGGATGGAAGGATATCAGGTGCATGTCGAGGTTGGCTCTTATGTAGGGAACGATTCGTTTAAAATTGTTGGATTGCCAGATGCGGCTGTAAAAGAATCAAAGGAGCGAATCATTGCTGCGCTTCGAACCTTAGGTTATCACCTGTCAGGTCAGAAAATAATTATTAATCTATCACCAGCGGATCAAAAAAAGTACGGTTCTATGTTTGATTTTCCGATGGCGATTGCTGTACTGCAAAGTTTGCATGAACTGGAGGTAATCGTCCCCGAGGATACTGGTTTTCTGGGATCATTATCGTTGGATGGATCGATTCAGCCTGTCGAAGGAATGCTGCCTGCTGTACTTGCGGCAAAGAGGCTGGGGATTCAAAAGCTTTATATGCCTTTTGATGAGGAATTGCCGGTATTAGATCTTAAGCCATTGGAAATCATCTATGTTTCTAGTTTACAGGATGCGATTGGACATCTTTCAGGTCAATGGATTCCTCCTTTTAAAAAAAAGCAGGATGATGAGAGGTTCACCAACACTGTTTATTTGGATATGCAGCAGATTATTGGTCATACAGGAGCGAAACATGCTTTAGAGGTAGCTGCGGCTGGAGAACACCATGTCTTGCTGACGGGACCACCAGGTTGTGGGAAAAGTATGTTAGCTGAAAGTTTCCCGTCCATTTTACCAGCATTAACAAAAGAGTCGCTACTCGAAGTAATCAGTTTGTATCAATTGAGTCAAAATTCCTTTTCTCATTCCAATATGCCTCCCTATCGAAATCCGCACCACTCAGCTTCAGGTGTTTCTATAATCGGGGGCGGACAATACCCAAAGCCAGGCGAAATATCGTTAGCACATCATGGTGTTTTGTTTCTCGATGAAATTGGCGAGTTCTCGAAAAAAACATTAGATATGCTGCGGCAGCCATTAGAAAATGGGTTGATCATGATTAGCCGCACCCATGCGACCATTACCTATCCGGCGTCGTTTATTTTGATAGCGGCAATGAATCCATGCCCATGTGGCTATGAGGGGGCAAATTCACATTATTGCACCTGTTCGAAGAAGCAGATTCTCGCCTATCAAAATAAGCTTTCAGGTCCGCTCAGGGATCGGTTTGATATTAATCTCTCCTTAGGACCCATTAATTTTAATGCAGCTGCGATTGAAACGGCAGGAGAGTCCTCAAAAATTGTCCGGGGGAGAGTGGAGGAAGCTAGGAACAGGCAATATGATCGTTATGGAATGGAGGTTTGCAATAGCAGAGTCCCTTACGAAATGCTATTAAGGGCGAGCCCATTGACAGACACACAGCAATCTACATTGCAACGACTCGCAATAAAGAAGAGTTGGAGCAACCGCACACAAATCAAAATCATCCGTCTCGCCCGCACCATCTCTGACCTGCAAGCAAGCCCCGCCATAACAGATCAAAGTATTTGGGAAGCTGTTCAGTTAAATGAAGTGTGAACGGAGGTCAGTTGGTGTCATCAGTTGAATTCATCAGTTGGTGTCAGGCACCATGTGAAAAATTCACATGGTGCCTGACACCCATCAGCATACCCTTATATAAATAATAACAGGCTTAGGGCCATAACGGCCATACCGCCAAGTAACCTGTAAATGGATAAATGTGCTTCATCATACTCATGGCTGCAGGCAATTATTCGTCCAGATAGATCATCACATCTGTGATTTCTCCCTTAATGAAATGGATTCTTATTTAAAGAAATGGGACGTAGTATCAACTACATCCCATTTTTCTATAGGTTTTATCGAGGTATATTGGTCAGGCACCACATTATTCCTCGTCTTTTTTCTGCTTTTTCTGAGCCTCTTGAAGGGCGAGGAGGATATCTTGAACGTCGATTTTTCCATCGTTATTTAAGTCTGTTAGGGTATTTTCAGGTACAGTTGGCGACGGAGTTCCAGGCGTTGGGTTTGGAGCTGCCGACGCCGTAGTCACTGTTTGCTGTTTCGGTCTAAAGGCAAACGTGAACAACAGAAGAATAATAATGAGCAATCCGGCAACACCATCAACGATGTAGAAGATTGTCGCATAATCGGACCAGAGCGTCTTGCTGCTGCCCATCTTTTTCTCGGAGTTCGCGATATATTGTTTGATTTCGGAATGATTCGGATAAATCCGTTGGACTGCCTCGAATTTTTCTAACGCATGCTTATAGTAGCCGCCCCAGTAAAGGTTAAGTCCTTCTTGATAAAGCTTATCCGTATCACTCTTGGCATTTTTTGCGCCCGCTTGGTTGACAAATTCTTTAACGGTATTAACAGGAACGGCAAAATTAAAGCCTTGGACTTCTTGGCCGTTGACTGTGTCGCCTCTAAAGGTGAGCAAGCCAATAATTTCGCCTTTTGCATTGATGACTGGTCCACCGCTATTCCCATGAGTAGCAGCCGCGTTAATTTGGATGACCGGGCTTCCTTGTTCAGTCTTTTTGGAGGTTGCCGAAATTTGGCCAGCATTCATGGAAGAAACTAACGACGAATCTGGCGATAATAAATCAGAATCGGCCGCAGCAGGATAGCCGCTGACCCAAATATTATCTTGGTTCTGGATATTATCAGAATCTCCAAGCGGTAGAGTCGGCAGGTTTTTCCCTTCAATTTTTAGAACGGCGACATCTTTTCCTTCATTAATAGGAGCACCATAGCTTTTAACCTCGCCATCAAGTACATCCCCTCCTGGTAAAATTACTTTTAGAACCTTTTCGATACCAGTGTATTGTGTATACTGGACCATATACTTGTAGGCTGTTTCATAGTCTACCTTAAAATAGTCCGCGATAATCGTTACCAGTTGTTCAAACGCAGCATTGGCAATATCCTCGTCTTCCTGTTGAGTCGCTTCAACGACGTGAGCATTGGTGACGATATAGCCGTTAGAGCTAATAATGGCCCCTGAACCTGAGCCTCCCACTACGGATTGATTATTTAGCTGTTCCAATATGGCGATGACTTCAGGATCATTGGGATTATTAAATTGCCACTGGACAACAGCATAATCAATGATTCGAACGACTGCCGGCTTGGAGTATTCAGCGAGCTTTTGGGCTTGAGCGATTTTCCCGGCGGCTGGTTTGAGATTGATGAGGAAAATGGAAGCCACCATTACTGCGATGAGTAGCAAGCTGATAGGTATGGTAAAAAGGGCCCTTTTTTTCAAAATATAATTCACTCCTAGGTTGGATATTTTAAAAATTTACTCTGCAATATATTCGCCCTTGTGAAAAAAGTAATATTGTACATATAAATTTTTAGATAATTACAAGGCGTCATTGATAGTTGAGGAATTTTAATGACAGAACAGGGAGGATTGTTTTTTCATAAATGTATAATCTTTGGTATCATGTTTAGTGAATGTAAATGATATTGGACTGAAGATATAGTTGGAGGTCTCTATGGAGAATCAATTGAAGGTAATGACTGTGTTTGGAACGAGACCGGAAGCAATTAAAATGGCTCCCTTGGTAAAAGAATTAGAGAAATATCCTGATAAAATTAAACCGATTGTGACGGTGACAGCGCAGCACCGCGAGATGCTCGACCAAGTGTTGCATATTTTTGAAATTACGCCTGATTATGACTTAAATATAATGAAAGAACGGCAATCTCTTCTGGATGTTACGACGCGTAGCTTAGAGGGACTCAATCAAGTTCTTGCGGACGTCAAGCCAGATATTGTGCTGGTCCATGGTGATACGACAACAACATTTGTGGCAAGCTTGGCTGCGTTCTATCACTCGATTCCGATTGGTCATGTGGAGGCCGGACTCCGGACTCATAATAAATATTCCCCGTACCCTGAGGAAATGAACCGCCAGTTGACGGGTGTTTTGGCCGATCTCCATTTCTCGCCAACGGTCCAATCGAAGCAAAACCTTTTGGTGGAAAATAAGAGAGAAAAGGCTATTTATATCACTGGAAATACGGCCATCGATGCGCTAAAAACAACGGTGAGAGCGAATTATTCTCATCCGGTTTTAGACAAACTCGGGAATGACCGGTTAATTCTCATGACGGCCCATCGCAGGGAAAACACGGGAGAACCAATGGAAAATATGTTCCGTGCGATTTGCCGTGTGGTCGAAAAGCATGCCGATGTTCAGGTGGTTTATCCGGTCCATATGAATCCAGTGGTTCGTGAAATTGCCAATCGAGTACTGGGAGAAAACGAAAGAATTCATCTGATTGAGCCTTTAGATGTGATCGATTTCCATAACTTTGCCGCAAGGGCCTATCTGATTTTGACCGATTCAGGCGGTGTACAGGAAGAGGCACCATCTTTGGGTGTACCGGTGCTAGTTTTACGTGATACCACCGAGCGCCCAGAAGGAATTGAAGCGGGTACATTAAAACTGGCTGGAACCGATGAGAAAACCATCTTTCGACTTGCGGATGAGCTGTTGTCAGACCAAGCCGCACATGACCAAATGGCGCATGCCTCCAATCCTTACGGAGATGGGTTCGCCTCCGAACGAATCGTAAAAGCCATCCTTCACCACTTTAAAAATGGCGACCGCCCAACGGATTTTGGCGAATAGAGTGGGGGAAAAGATGTGGTGTCAGGCACCAGCCGTGGACACTTTTAGGGTTTTGTCCGTATAGGGTGGACAGTTAAGTTGATAATAGAACCTCTTGTCTATTTGAGCAGACAAGAGGTATATGGTTTGAGTGATGATTTTTTAGGGGGATGTGGATAGATGAAGTTAAATAAGATCCATCATATTGCGGTGATTTGCTCGGATTATGAAAAATCAAAGGATTTTTATGTTCGAATCCTTGGGCTGACGCCTATTAATGAAGTTTATCGGGAGGAAAGAGATTCCTATAAGTTGGATTTGGAAGTGAATGGTCAATATCAGATTGAGTTGTTTTCTTTTCCGGAACCAACTGTCCGGCCAAGCTATCCTGAAGCAGCTGGTTTGAGACATCTAGCCTTTGAAGTAGATGATATCGAAGATGCGGTCCAATATTTGACAAGGTTTCAAGTGAATGTGGAGGTCGTGCGTGTGGACCCCGTAACAAACAAGAAATTCACCTTCTTCGCGGACCCGGATGGGCTGCCGCTTGAACTATATGAGAGGTAAATATTAGATGAAAGCAAGAAAGAATTTAATAATTATGTATTGGTTTACTTTTGTGGTGTAAAATTAAATATACAAAAAAGAGCAAGACCATCTTGTTATGGTCTTGCTCTTTTTGAACTGTCCATTCCATGCGTACAAAATGGTGCAAACTGTCCACGATCGGTGCCTGACACCAGACTTATCAGTATGTGCCCAAACTTGGATTTATACTTGGGATCCCATATTCGTTAGGAGACCATGAACCATAGCCGCCATATTTATTAAAACCAGGGTTTGGTTGGAATTGCTGTCCGTACATGTTTATATTAGGTCCTACTCCTGGGTAACCTGGCGTGCCAACACCAGGAAAGCCTAATCCTCCACCGACTCCTGGGCCATAAGGATTGTATCCCTGACCTGGTCCACCGCTGCCGTATCCCCCGAACCCACCGTATCCAGGGAAGCCGCCATACCCATATCCGCCTGGATTAGGTCCATTTCCTAGCACTGCTCCTCCTAAATAACCTAAGCCAAGCCCAAGCAAGCTAGATCCCAATGATCCAAGGTTAAAACCTGAATGCCCGCCACCATGGTGATGTTGCCCACCGTGCTGTTGTCCACCGTGATGTTGTTGTCCGCCGCCATGGTGATGTTGTCCACCATGATGTTGCCCGCCACCGTGATGCTGATGCTGTCCGCCATGATAGTGTCTACTATAATTTAGCTGGTTCAATCCACTTTGATAATCTATAGGCATATTATAAGGATTATACATAATATTCTCCTCTCTCCTCACTATCATATCTATCCTATGCATCGTATTAATAGACTCTTGGGCAGAAGCCTAGATAATTGGGATTCCTCATAAAGGCATCGCACTTGAAAAGATTGGAAACCCAAAACACGTTGTCCACTGTGCGTGGACAAATGGTGCAAGTGTGCACGAGCGGTGCCTGACACCATAACTGACACCATAACTGTCACCATAAAAGCACCAATAAATATGACACCATCTAAAAATACGTCTCAAGACCTAGATTTCTTTCCGTTTGAGGTCTATGGCAGGCAGGAGTTTTTTCGTGTATTGTTGAAGTAGTAAATGGAAATAATTTTCTTTTTGGTTTATATTTTGAGGAAGTTGAAACATTCCATTGCATTCATTCGTAGGAATATAAAGATGTCTTAACTCAGGAGTCGATTTATTATGAACCCGATTTTGTCGTTTCTTCTTCGCTCATTTGTAGCCGTCCCATTAACAGTGGTAACCTGGCTGGTCTGCTTTTTTCCTTTGGGTCAAGCGTTTTGGCCGTCAACGGGCATTGCCATTACCGGGGGGATTCTTACCCATTTAATCCTTTCCATCGTTATGAATAGAAGCTTTTTAAAAAAGCATCAGATATCAAGAAAAGAATATCGATACATTCGGAAAAACCTAATGGAAGCCAAACAGAAAATCAGTCGCTTAAATAAAAACCTTTTTACCATTCGTGATATTTCTTCCGTAAAACAAAGAATTGATCTTCTTCGAATTACAAAAAAAATACACAAGATGACAACCAAAGAGCCGAAGCGATTTTACCAGGCTGAGCAGTTTTATTTTTCACATTTAGATTCAATCGTTGAACTTACCGAGAAATATAGCTTTTTATCCTCCCAGCCGAAAAAGAACATGGAAATGGGCCAATCTCTTATTGAAACTCGTCATACACTAAATGAACTAACAAAGGTATTGGAAGAGGATTTATATAAAGTGATTTCCGATGATATCGATCACTTAAATTTTGAAATTGACGTCGCAAAGCATACCCTTAATAAGCAAAAGGACGCTAAATTCCCGGAAGAAAATAGGTGGCTAAAATGAACGAAAACAACCCAATCCAACCCAATAAAGCTGGTAACTTATTAGATGATATCCTTGCCGACCCGTTTGGGGATAAACTAGAGCTTTCAAAAAATCCGGTCCAGCACACAAGTGAGGCTAGGCCTGTTAAATTAATTGATGTGATACCAGAAGAACATCGCGCAAAGGCGTATCAGATTGCTGAACAAATCGATCCAACAAACCATCAGTCGATGATTCAATATGGTACCCAAGCCCAAGGTAAGCTATTATCTTTCTCGCATACAATGCTAGAGCATGTGCAGAAACAAGATGTGGGTGAAATCGGGCAAATCATCAGTGATTTAATGAGGAGACTTGATGAAGTGAATCCGGATGATTTGAAGGATGGGAAACCATCCTTATTTGCTCGTATGTTTGGAAAAATTTCAGGTTCGATTCAAGAAGTGCTCTCAAAATATCAAAAAACAGGCGCCCAAATTGACCGAATCAGTGTGAAACTCGATCGCAGCAAAAATGTCCTGATGTCGGATATTAAATTGCTTGAACAGTTGTATGAGACGAATAAGGAATACTTCCATGCCCTTAATGTCTATATAGCCGCTGGGGAGATCAAGCTTGAAGAAATGCAGGAAAAGACAATTCCACAGCTGAAAAAAGCAGCCGAAGTAACCAATGACCAAATGAAATTTCAAGAAGTTAACGATATGATCCAGTTTGCGGATCGCTTAGATAAGCGTCTCCATGATTTAAAATTAAGCCGGGAAATTACCATTCAAAGTGCTCCGCAGATCCGCTTGATTCAAAACACGAACCAAGCCCTAGTGGAAAAAATCCAATCATCGATTATGACGGCGATTCCGTTATGGAAAAATCAGGTGGCGATTGCGTTGACGTTAATACGCCAGCGTCATGCAGTCGAGGCTCAGAAACAGGTTTCGAAAACAACCAATGAACTCCTTTTGAAAAATGCAGAAATGCTAAAAACCAATACAATCGAGACGGCGAAAGAAAATGAGCGCGGCATCGTTGATATTGAAACCTTAAAGAAAACTCAGGAAAGCCTAATCACGACACTTGAAGAAACCATGCGAATCCAAGAGGAAGGCCGCCATAAGCGCCGCCAAGCAGAACAGGAACTAGCTTCGATGGAAAACGACCTTCGACTGAAATTATTAGAGATAAAAGGGAAATAAACACAAAAAGGCCTTCACTGCAACTCCGGTTGTAGTGAGGGCCTTTTTGACTCTTACACATGCGCGAACCATTTCGGTGTCAGGCACCAGAAATCGAGGCACCGGAAACTAGCTAAACGGGCGCTCCGCTTTTTACGGTGCCTGACCCCACATTAAAAGCACCACATTCAATTAATTATTCACAACTGTGGCATTATAGTATTCTTCGAGGGTGATGCCGCGACTCATGATTTCTTTGGCGATTGCCTTGCCGACATAGCGAAGGTGCCAGGGTTCGTATTGGTAGCCGGTGATCGAGTCTTTACCTTTCGGATAGCGGATGATGAAGCCGTACTCCGCTGCGTGATCTTGGAGCCAGCTTGCCTCCTTTGTTCCTTCAAAGCAGTCTTCGGCCGCACATGTTCCATCTCCGCCGGTCACATCAATAGCCAGGCCAGTTTCATGCTCGCTCGTTCCTGGAACCGCACTATAAGTTCTAGCCGCTTCGTATCCATCTTGATCAACATAGTAATTAAATAATGCTGTTTGAGAAGCATAGGACCTGTAGGCAGAAACACCTAACAGATGCACACCCTGTTTTTTTGCGCCGGCGAATAATTTTTCGATCGCGGCACCTGCCTCAGCCCTCATTTGCCGCTTTTCTGCTTTCTGTGCGAATGTAAATGGGATGTCAGGGTAAATTAAATCACTGGGCTGATAATTATCGGGCAGTTTATTATCCTTATTAACAAGAACAGGGATCACCTTAGGGGAGGAACTAACTTGGACGTTAGCATCCTGTTGCTGACCTCCTGCATCAGTTGAGGAATTGTTGTCCAATTTTCCATTGTCTTGCATAAAATGAAATTTTCCTGTGCAGCCGGTCAATGAGATTGCAAACACCATAAGAGTCAAAAAGACGAAACGTATTTTTAACATAGTTAACTTCCTTTTTTTAAAATTCACTTCAGTAAACATCATGGACAGGATTAGAGACTTTAAAACGTCATTTTAAATTCTGTCCAATATGATTTCAAAACGGCTGTGAATCTAAGGATGTTTCATCGATAGGTTTGGTAGAATCAATTGGCAGCCATCCCAGGTATAACGACAGAAGGAAGTTAACTATTAAGTGAGTGTAGGTACAAAGACACTTTTATTTTATAATTCAGTTGCATATATTTTTAATAACACATAAATCGTACGAAACGGCAAAGCCATTGAAAAATGGTGACGCAAAACTAAAGGGGCTAAGGTTTAACGACGATGCTTGCCAGTTACCGAACACGATAACTCCGTCGATTTATGTAAATGACTATTGAGGAGGATTTTTTGTGTTGAAAATGTTCTTAAAGGGAAAATATTATTATCATTTAATCCAGCACAGACACAACGCGCTGTTACAGCAAGATTGCCTGGATGAAGAATTAAAGGCCAAGTTTATGATTAGAGCAAGCTATCATAATAGTAAAGTTGTCGAGTTTGGTTTAAAAATCTAAGCGAAATCATATTTTAAAAAAATGCCTGTATCTGTGTAGTTGGTACAGGCTTTTATGTTTTTATAGTCTAAAAGGTATAAAATAAAACAATAGGACAACCATTACATATATTAACCATAGTAAAAGAGGGATGATTTCGAAATGTACAATCTGACAAAATTTAAAATAATAAAACCAGCTAATGAAGTATTTGAGGCCTTCGTAGACCCTTCGAAAATCAAGAATTTCTGGTTCTCATCAAGTTCGAGATGGGAGCAGGGCCAAACAGTCACATTAAGATATGAAGAATACGATGCACAAGTCGATATTGAAGTCATCGAAGTCGAGGTAAATAAGAAAATCGTGTTCCGGTGGGGGACAGATGGAGAAGGGAATTGTGTAACAATTTCTCTGGAAGAATTGGATCAATCAAGTACCATTATTGAAGTGATCGAAGAAGGTTTTAGCGAAGATGATGATGAGTTAGTCGCTCAGTTGATTGATAATAAAGAAGGCTGGGTATATATGTTGACCTGTTTAAAGGGGTATTTGGAGTTTGGGATTCATAATTTAAGGGCAGCAATCGTTAAATAACATTGCAATCGATAAGAAAGTTAAAGAGCTTGGGACTTCCTCTAAGCTCTGTTTTGTGTTTTGGAATCTCCTCCATTTATCTCCTGTAATGTAATATTATTTACACTTTTATTTTAGATCGTGTGCAAAACAGTCGAGTGATTGAAATCACAGGAAATAAGTGGATTAGTGAATAATTTGTGAATTACTGAGCAATGTTGTATTAGCACGTTGCCAATGTTAAATAATTTTGAAAATAAATGGCTAATATATAGGATAAAAAGGAGGTATTTTTTTGAAAAATGAAGAAGAAAAAACTAGTGAAGGATTAAATCAAATTTTTGAGATCATTAATGCAAAAGGGGATACGGGTGAGCTAAAAGAAATTGTCGATCGTTATGACAGTGCAAATCCAGATGAAAACTCGAACAGTTAAATACAAAAGGCCTAGAGATTAGTCTAGGCCTTTTGTAATGAGAAATGTGGATAAAATTCATATAAAATGTGGATATATATAAGTGGATTGTGGGCAAATCTGTTGGTTTTGTGGATAATACTGTGGAATATGTGGATAAATCCCCTGATTTGTAATTCCTTTATGAAAAAGAAAAAGTTATTCACATAATCTGTGTATAAATGGTTGGAATCTGTTGATATCTTCTTATATGGTGTGGATATAGAGGTAATTAATGTTGATAACCTTGTTAATATCCTCTCCTCAATCGGTTAGTCTTTTTGCGTTTTAGTTCAGATACTGCAATCCAGCCATCTTCCACCGTGTTAAAGATAGGTTCATATTCATCGCCCCACCGCAGTAAGGCATCGCGTACTGTCCACTCGGTGATCTTTCTGTATAATTCCATCTGATTGGTTTGATTTTTGCTATGACGACGATGGTTTAACAACAGCTCATCTACCCAATGGAAGTGATATTCTTCAATGAGACGAAAAAGAACTCTTATGTCTTCCGCATAACGGCCTTCATAGGGGTCATCAACCGGCCATCCGCCTATGCTCTTTAAGGCAGACGTTCGGTAAAACCGCGGCCAGACGGAACGGTTGGCAAGCAGAAAATCATAACGGTCCTGAAAGGAACGCCCTTTTTTTACTTTCGTTTTCCCCGGAACGCCACGGTGACGCTGCCTCTTTTCTTGCCTTTTCAAAATCTGTTTATTGAAACTCCTTATTAAATGAGCATCAACGATCGTATCTTCAAAAACAAGATTAATATTGCCGCTTATAACGGCTGTGGTGTCAGGCACCGTCAATGTCTCCTTCATTAAAACTTCTAATGTATAAGGGAAAAACCAGTCATCGGCATCGAGTTGGATGACAAACGGTGTTTCGACTAGTTTAAGACCGGTATTTAGGCTTTTCGACTGGCCTTGATTGACCAAATGACTCACCATTTTAACCCGAGGATCCTTAAGGTAATCTACAATCATTTCCGCTGTATGATCAGTAGATGCATCATCAATTAAAATAAGCTGCCAGTCTTGATAGGTTTGAGCAAATACGCTAGCCAATGCTTCCCTAATATAGGCCCCTGGATTATAAAAGGGGATCAGGACGGTCACTTCACTTTTGTTCATCTGGATCCCCTGCTTTACTGGACGCTTCTTTTTCATAAAACAGCCTTGTCTCCTTTAGGCCGCTAAGCAAATCATAGCGAGGCTTCCACCCCAACAGTTGCAGTGCTTTTGCATTATTCAACTGACTGTAAAGGATGTCACCATTACGAGCAGGAAGATAAATGGGGACACCCAAAGGAATTTCACCCAGCGAGGAAATGACTCCAAACAGTTGATTAATGCTCGTTTTTTGATTCAGTCCGATGTTGATGATTTCATTGTCTCCTTTGCCAAGCGCAAGGAGATTAGCTGCAGCAACATCTTTCACAAAAACAAAATCTCGTGTTTGTTCCCCGTCCCCGTAAATCATCAATTGTTCGCCCGCTAGTGCCTTCTGTAGAAAAATAGCCACGACACCGCCTTCTCCTTTTGGCGTCTGACGAGGACCGTATACATTGGCATAACGGAGGATGGTATAGGGAAGCGAATAAAATTGTGAATAGAGTTGAATGTATTTTTCCGGCGTATGCTTGGAGATTCCATAATAGGAGATGGGTTCCGTCAGCGAAGTCTCATTAATACTGCGGTCGTCCGTTTCGCCATAGGCTGCACAGGAAGAAGCATAGACTATTTTTCGGACATTAAATTTCCGACAGCATTCCAACAAACGAATCGTACCAAGTATATTCGTTTGCGCATCAAAAACTGGATCCTGAATCGATTTGGCAACATCCACCTGAGCAGCTTGGTGAATCACATACTCTGGTTTTTCTTTTGAAAAAATCCCCTCTAATTGCGGTGAGCATATATTTGCGACATAAAAGGTTGCCCTATTATTAACAAACTCTTTATTCCCCGTACTTAAATTATCAACCACAATCACTTCATGCCCCTCAGCGATCAGCAAATCAACAATATGGGAGCCAATAAATCCTGCTCCGCCCGTTACTAAGACTCTCATGCTTGACCCTTCTCCAATTCTGCTTGGTACCAAGCAATGGTTTTCCTTAAGCCTTCATCAATATCAATCGAAGGATAGAAATTCAACAGCTGGTTAGACTTTGTCAGATCTGGAATTCGATTAGGTGTGTCTTCATAGCCTTCACCATAGGCACTTTCATAGGGAATATGGACAATCGGCGAAGACGAATGGGTGAGTGTTTTGATTTTCTCAGCTAAGTCGTTTATGGATAGAACTTGATCCTTGCCAATATTGAATACTTCATTATTAAATTGATGATCGATGCAACTCAAGGTGCCTGACACCATATCATCAATATAGGTAAAACACCTGGTTTGGCTGCCGTCTCCATAGACGGTGATCGGTTCGCCTTTCAAGGCGGCGGTAATAAACTTAGGGATGACTCCTCCATATTGAGTTGCTGTCGCGCGTGGACCGTAAGCATTGAAATAACGGACGACTGTTACCGGGAGTCCCTGCATACCATAGGCAAAGCAGAGATGTTCATCGAGGGCTTTGGCTGTCGCATAGCACCAGCGATGGGTGGTGGTAGGACCCAATACCCTGCTTGAATGTTCAGCGAAAGGCAGTTGATCATTTTTGCCATAGACCTCGGAGGTGGATGAAAAAATCACCTTGATCTTTCTTGGGAAGGCGAGTTCGAGGACGTTCCGGGTTCCATCTATGTTTCCTTCGATGACCATTAATGGATTTTCGACTGTATTTTTAACGCCCAGCACCGCAGCTAGATGAAATACCATATCGCATTGGTTGATTAGGCTTTCAAGCAATGGTCGATTAAGCACGGAACCATTCACAAAGGTATGATTCGGATGATGGATCACTTCGTATAAAAAAGCTTGTTTCCCTGTTGATAAATCATCCAAGGTAATTACCGTATGGTTCAACTCAATCAGCCGTTTAACAATATGCGAACCTACAAACCCTGCCCCGCCTGTGACTAATATCTTCATTGAAAACCTCCTCCCATTCGAATGAACTTGGCGTTACCAGACAATCCTTCCGTCATATTTCTTGTATCATAAACAAGCTTAGCATGGTCGGCTATTTTTTGAAGGGGAACATCTGAGTGATCCGTCAATAACAGCACACAGTCTGCTTTGCTTAATTGTTCCTCTGTTAATTCGACACTCTGCATTTTCATGCCGTTCACTGTGATTTCAGGGATATACGGGTCATGGTAATCGACGCGGAACCTCTCGCCCGCCAACCTTTCAATGATAGGGAAGATCGAAGATTCCCTGGCATCATTAATATCTTTTTTATAGGCGGCGCCGTAAATGAGGATGTCTGCATTTTTTTCAGGAAAGAGCCTCATAATTTGGTCAACAATATAGTCGATGATATTTTGATTTAATTGATGGGATAGTTCAATAAATTGGCTATTTGTCCCGTTTTGCTGTGCAAACCACTGTAAATAGAGCGGATCAACGGGGATGCAATGTCCCCCAATCCCTGGTCCAGGATAAAAGGCTGTAAACCCATATGGCTTTGTATTGGCAGCATCAATCACTTCCCAAACATCTAGGTGCAATTTATCACAAAGAATGGCCATTTCATTGATAAAGGAAATATTGATAAAACGAAACGTATTTTCAAGCAGCTTCGTTAGTTCAGCTGCTTCGGGCGAAGAAACCTCCACCACCTGTTGGTAAATTTGACTATACAATTGATAGATTTGCTCTTTACAACGTGACGAGATGCCGCTGATGACCTTTGGAACCGCTTCGACCGTAAAGTGCTTGTTTCCAGGGTCAATTCGTTCCGGTGAATAAGCAAGGAAAAAGTCTACTCCTGTTTTTAATCCGCTTTTTTCTAGGATGGGCAGCAGTTCATTTCTTGTTGTCCCTGGGTAGGTGGAGCTTTCGAGGATTACCAATTGTCCTTGCTTTAATTGTGGAACAAGTGAATTTCCCACTTCAGTCAAATAGCTTAGGTCGGGGGTATGGGAGGACGTTAAAGGTGTGGGTACACAAATAATAATCACATCAACCCTATTGGCAGATTGGTAGTTCGCATCGGCAGTAAATTTCCCTGACGTGGTTGCCTGCTTGATTTCTTCATTACTAATATCCGGTATATATGAAGTATGCTGTTTTAAACTATTCACTCTTCGCAGGTCGACATCAATTCCAATGACATCGAATCCCTTCTTGGCAAATAAAAGGGCAAGCGGTAAACCAACATATCCTAGTCCAATTACCCCGATTTTTTTAAAAGAGGAATTAGCCGGTATCGTTATTTCTGACATGTTTTCCGTCCCTCACTCATAATCATTTTTTAAGTTCATTCACTTATCCTATGCGGACGAGTATTAGGACGGTATAGGCGAATATACAGATATAAAAAAATAGACTCTCTTTTTTTAAAAAAGTAAGTCCTAGGTGAGAGCTTGTGGCTTAGGGAGGAGGAGGGAATGGTTTTGATATCCATCATTGCTTGTACCAATCGAGAGAAGTTTGTCAGCAACATCATTGCTAATTTTCAAAAACAAACCTTACACGAGAAGGAACTTATTTTAGTTCTTAATTCGGCTAAAATGAATTTCAAGCAAATTAAGCGGGAATTGGACGGGGCTAAATTAAACAGTCAGTTATTGCAATTTCCAGACGAGATGAGTTTAGGGGAGTGTTTAAATAAGGGAGCTGAGCGGGCTGATTTTGAATATATTGGGAAAATGGACGATGATGACTATTACGGGAACAGCTATCTGTCAGAAGCGTTTGAAGCGCTCATGCAAACGAAGGCAGAGCTAGTTGGGAAAAGCAGCTTCTATATTTATTTTAAGAAGAAACAAGAGCTGCGTTTATATAATCCAGATCATGAAAATAGCTGGATCATTAATAATGGTCAAAATCTTTATAAGACCTCCCATTTTTTGAGTGGAGCGACACTGATTTTTAAAAAAGATCTTTTGGAAAAAGTAACATTCCCACACGTGAATCAAGGAGAGGACAGTGGATTTCAGCGACGATGCTTTGAGAACCACGTCAAAATGTATTCTTTATCAAAAGACCATTATGTATATGTACGCTCTGGACTACCGCATCATCATACCTCCGATGCAACGGACCGGATGTTAAGAGGACGTAGCAAATTGGTCACCCGCACGGCTTCGATTGAGACATTTCTCAATACTTGATAAAAAAGAAGGCAGGATTTCCTGCCTTCCAATCATTTATATATTAACCTGGCAGCACGACTGAGAAGCTTTCAATGTCTTCGCACCGGATCACTGTTAATGTACTTCCAAGCGGTGGAGAGACCGAACCTGGCACAATGATTCTGACGCAGCAACGTCTAGTAACACGTTGCAGTACTCCCGTAATGACATCTCCAGCCTTTGTATTAATCGTCACAGTTTGACCGCGAAATCTCCTTAGAATGCGGCACAAACAATCATCAAAGCAGTTGTCCCTATCTTCACGACACCCCATTATTTCACTCCCTTTCAAAAAATCCTCAAACTAATATATTCCGTGGGACTAGTTTGGATAGGGCTAGTACCTGTGCTTTTCCATTATTTTAAAACTTGTTTACCTGATTCTTAAAAAAATGAACAAATACCTTAACACCTTATAAAAAACGGGAATAGGATGGTATATGACAAGCAGATGTAAATGGAGTGGTGAAATGCGTAAATTGAAAATACTGTATTCAACGAACGATACGAGTAAAAAGGCCATCCGCTATGGGGAGTTCTTTAAACAGGAAGTAATGAAGCGGCATGATGTTGAGGTACTTTGTATAGAAGAAGAAACAAATATAAAAGATGTAATCAATAAACTGAACTTCACTCCTGATTTTATCTTTTTTGATGACGTGATATGGAATAAGCCTTTGCACGGACTAAAATATGTCAATATCCCTAAAGGTATTTTGTTTTGGGATATTTATAGAGACCACGAGAAGGTTCGAAGATTTGTCTATGAAAACGATATCGATTTAATATTTTCCTTTTATAGAGATGCATTTAACACTTATTTTCCTGAATTACACTATAAATTTCGCTGGCTTCCGAATCATGTAAATATAGGGGAGTTTAAAGATTATCAATTGGACAAAGAAATAGACTTTTTACTTATGGGAGATGTAAATGAAGATGTGTATCCGCTAAGGAATAAGATTGCAAAGGAGATGAAGGGATACCCGGGCTTTGTTCATCATCAGCACCCGGGATATCAAAATTTCGAAAAGGAAGAAGAGTCCAAGAAGTTAGTTGGAAAATACTTTGCCATGGAAATTAACAAGGCAAAAATGTTTTTTACGGATTATTCCCAATTTAAGTTTCCGATAGCCAAATATTTTGAGGTCCCTGCCTGTAAAACACTATTGCTTGCAAGTGGCTCGAAAGAACTGGAGGATTTAGGTTTTATCGATGGTGAAACATTTGTTGAAATTAATGAGGATAATTTCCTTGAAAAGGCCCAGTATTATTTAGAGCACGAGGATGAAAGAATGGCCATTACAGAACGCGGCTATCGAATGGTAAGGGAAAAACATACTACTAGCAAGAGGGCTAAGCAGTTTATTTCTTATATTAATAAATATTTGCAGGAAATTGACTGGAAAAATAAGAAAAACAAGATTAGTTTGAGAACTCAAATGCTTACAAGCGGTGAAGTAATGGATAAAGTTTTATTTGCGTTAAAAAATAAAATTCCTTATGCGGTTATATCCGTCGGAGCAACTGAAACGTATGTCATGGCACAATATCATATTTTATCTGAACAGGAATTCATGAATCATCCAGAAGCCAAAGTCGCTCGTGATAAAGTTAAACGGGGTCATGACCACCGAGGAATCCTTTTCCCAAACACAGAGGCAAGAGACCTGGCTATAGATGCCGTAAAGGTTTGTGATATTGTTGGCTATAATACGATTTTTTGGGAAAATGATGTGGGTGAATTTACAGAACAAGTCTTTGATACGTACGATATCTGGAGGAAATATTGTTTTGAAGCTTACATTCGAAGAGTAATTATGATATCGCAAAAGGAAAAGTTCGAGAAAATGTTAAAAGGAAGAAAAATATTAATTGTTTGCGGGTATGCAGATGAAGTGAAGGATACACTTAATGCAAATTTAAAAGAAAAGCTAAATTTTGAAGTAGTAGGAACAGTAAAAGTTAATCAATTTGAAGATATACCAAGAGCGAAGGGGGAAATCGCTGCTTATGATTTTGATCTAGCTTTATTGGCGGCAGGAACCAACGCGATCATATTAGCAGGTTTCATTAAAGAGAAGCTTGGAAAGGTAGCATTTGATATAGGAAATGGAATGGAGAATCTAGCCAGAGGATATCTTTTTGATGAATATGATTTTCTAGAGAGATACGTAGGTCTTGATAGGCTGATGGAAATGTAGATGATAGAAGGAGGTTGATCCTTATGATTAGGGTCAACCTTTTTCAACAGAAGTATGAAAGGGGGAAAGACTGTGACATTTTCTTACGGCAAATGGACAAAATATCAAATGATGAAGGAAGAAGAAAACCTAGTCCAGTACTTACCTGAAACTATGGTTTTTTCTGTCGATAGTTTTTGGGCGCAGTTAGGAAAATTCGGAACGGTTGTAATGAAACCAAGCGAGGGCTCGCAAGGGTATGGTGTGGTTCAAGTTTCTATGCTTGAAGAGGGAAACTATGAGATTCATTATCATAGCCGGAAAAGGGTGGTTAATCGGAGCAAACTAGAAGAGTTCTTAGCGAGAGAGAAGTATACGAGAAAACTCTATATTGTTCAAGAAAAGATTCCGTTAGCTTGCGTAGGTAAATGTCCATTTGATGTCCGTGTCATGGTCCAGCGCAAACAGGGAGCAGAGGAATGGCATGTTACAGGAAAGGCAGTTAAAGTGGCGGATGAGGGTTACTTCATTACCAATATCGCGAAAGAAATCCTTACGCTAAATCAAGCATTGGAGCGTTCGGACATAGAGAATATCAACCTTGAGGCAATCAATACAGAAATCGACTACTTATCAATAGGGACGGCGGCGAAATTAGGAACCTATTATCAAAACTCACGAATGATCGGCTTAGACATCGGAATTACCGGCAAGGGGCAACTCTATATCATCGAAGCCAACCTCAAACCAAGCATCGGCATCTTCAAAAAATTCCTCGATAAACAAATGCTTCGTAATATCAGGGATTTCCGCAAATAGGAAAAGCGATATCTAATAAATACACTTTTCCTATCTAAATACATAACTTTTCATTATTTTTGATTCTGAAAAACCAACTGAAGACCTAAGCCAATATAGATAGAACCAACAACCTTCCCTTGCCAGCGCGCAAGTCGGCTGTTCTTATTTGCGAAAAGTCTTTCACCAATGGTGCTTGTTAGGAAGGCAAGCAGGGTGGTGTACAATATGCTCATTAACACAAACGTGAGTCCAAGAATCAGTAGTTGAATGACAACAGGGGTCCCGTTGTTATGAACGAACTGTGGTAAGAAGGCTAAGAAAAAAAGAGCCGTTTTGGGATTAAGCAATTCTATTAACAAGGCCTGGCGAAACGATGTGGCTGTGTTGTTCTTTTTCGGAGCCGGCTGTTCTTGTTTTTTTGCTTTTTCAAGTAGTGACTTAATCCCTAAAAAGATTAAATAAGCGGCACCAAGATATTTCACAATTTCAAAGGCGAGAGCCGAGGTCATTAGAATGGCTGAAAGTCCGAGCACGGCCGCAATCGTATGGATTAAATCACCGACTGCAATCCCGATTCCGGTGATGATGCCAGTTTTCCTCCCGCCTTGAGCGGTTTGAGAAATGGTAAGTAAGACAGCTGGACCTGGAATGAGAAACAATACAATAACTACTATAATAAATGAAAGCAATTTTCCGCGCCCCTTTCTATAAAAAATGTATAACTAATTTTATCATAATATTAAAAAAATTAACCAACGCTTAAGACCGGAAAGATGAATAACTTTAAGTGGGGAAAAGTTTTAGTTGTTTTATTTTGTTGTAGGTGTTAAGATATAAAAGTTGTCAGCGAGATGATGAATAATTTATAAAACTTATTGACAACGTGATTGGGTAATGATAAGATATTAAAGTTGTCTTCGAATCTTTTCTTAAAAAATAGTAAAATAGTTGTTGACAACGCATACGAGAAAATGGTATGATGTAAAAGTTGTACTAATGAATTGTTCTTTGAAAACTAAACAAACAAAATCGTGCAAACAAACAAAATTTTTAGTTTCATTTACGAAACTAAGCCAACGTAACAAAATGAGCTAATCAACTTTCTTGGAGAGTTTGATCCTGGCTCAGGACGAACGCTGGCGGCGTGCCTAATACATGCAAGTCGAGCGAATCAATAGGAGCTTGCTCCTGTTGGTTAGCGGCGGACGGGTGAGTAACACGTGGGCA